>JAOTYQ010000205.1 GCA_029861725.1 Acidimicrobiia bacterium
GGCGTTGACGGCGTCGGTGACCCGTTGGGCGAACCCCTCGGGGAGCGGGTCGAACTCGAAGTCCATCCGCCCGGACAGCGGCTCCATGTTGCCCCCGGTCACGGCCTTGCCGAACTCGTTCCAGATCACGCCGCACAACACGTGCATCGCGGTGTGGGTGCGCATCAGTTCGTGACGCCGATCCCAGTCGATCATCGCCCGGACCTGGGCGCCGACGGCCGGCGGCTCGCCGTCGACCGTATGCCAGACGACGGGCCCCGCCTTCTTCACCCCGGTCACGGGGAGGCTGCCATCGGCCGTGACGAGGGTGCCGGTATCGTGCGGCTGACCGCCGCCGGTCGGATAGAAGACCGTGCGGTCGAGGGCAACGGCAGCACCGTCGACCTCGACGACCGTCGCTTCCGTTTCCCGGAGGTAGGCGTCGTGGAGGTACAAGAGCTCGGTTTCCATCGCTCGAATCGTACGCTGTCGGCCCTCACTCGAAGCTGTTCGGCGAGCGATCGAAGAGCCGTTCGACCAGGGGCTCGAAGTACGCAAGGGGGGCGGTCGGATAGTCGGGATCGAAGCTGACCTGATCCCACCGGGCACAGAAGTCGACACAGTCCTGATACCAGGGGTGATCGGCGTAGACGTCTCGCTCGTTGCGATCCCGTCCGTAGTGGTGCAGCCAGTAGTAGCCCTGGAAGAGGCCGTGGTGGCCGACGATCCAGTGGTTCTTCTCGCTTACGTACGGGCGGAGGACGGCGGCCGCCACCCCCGAGTGGTTCATCGGCGACAGCTCGTCGCCGATGTCGTGCAGGAGGGCGCAGACCACCGTCTCCTCGTCGGCCCCGTCGGCTTCCGCTCGCGTCGCCGTCTGGAGCGAGTGGGCGAGCCGGGTGATCCGGTACGGCGACGGCTCGTCCATGGCCCGCAGCCAACCGAGCACTCGTTCGCCCTGGCGGGCGGCGCTGGCGGCGTCGTAGGCGTCGATCTTGGCGTAGTCCTCGGCGGTGCCGTCCTCCATGCGTACGAACCCGACCTGTGACGGCCCCGTCATACCGGTGCCCTGGCGGGGATCGACGACAGCCGGTGAAGTTGATTGAAGAGATCCTCGAACTCGAAGTACACGTCTTGGAGGTGCCGGTGCCCGGTCGAGGCCTCGTACGCCGTGCGCCCGTGCAGCACCCGATGGCCGTGGACGACCAGTAGGTCACCGGGTTGCATGCGGAACCGATGCTGCTGCTCGGGTGCGAGCAGCAGCGTGCTCAGATGGTGATAGGCCTCGTAGAACCGATCGATGCCGGTGGTGGCGGGGTCGATCGGCTGCATCAGCTGGTTCGAGAACCGGAGCTGCTCGATCGAACCGTCAGGACGAAGTCGCAGCAGCGGGGCCATGGTCCAGGTTTCGGCGCCGTGGTCGAACTGCCGGAACGGGACCGGGAACGATGCCAAGATGTCGAGCTCGCTCCTGTCGAGCTCCGACGCCACCCGCCACCCATCGACCACGAACGAGTCACCGCCGACGACCTCGTTGATCAGCATGTGCAGCGCCTGCCCGCTGGGTGGCCACTTGTAGCTTGGGAAGTCGGTGTGGGGCGGCAGCGCCTCGGCGGTGTGGGCGATGTTGTACCCCATGGGGTCGACGAGCACGTCGTGCACCCGCCCGAATGGAAGCTCGCGAATCGGGGCCCAGCGGCTGACGAATCGCTCGCTCTCACCCTGGTAGATCGGGACCCCGCTGACGCAGGCGACGCCGTGGCTGGTGAACGCGGAGAGGAACTCGATCAGCCGCTGCCGGCCACCGGGGACGGACTCGTCGAGCTCGCTGTAGCGGAACCGGGGGAGGGTGAAGTCTGGCCCCCACAACGAGGGCGTGGCGAGGTGTCGTCGCGTATCGAGCTGGATCGCTCGGTACCAGTCGAGGGTGTAGTGGGAAACGTGGTTTCCCCAATCGACAGTCACGCCGGAGGTGTCCGTCACGACGGAGACGGGAGCCAGCTCGAGCGGCTCGGTGGCGATGAGCTTGCGGCGCTCCGATGTCGCCACCACCTTGCAGTGGCTGCATGGACAGTTGTCCCGCAGCCAGAGGGCCGGTACGACAGCAGTGGTGCCGTCGGCCCAGATCAGTTGTAGACGGTCCAATCAACCAACTCCTTCGGGAAAGATCGGACGCATGCCCGCGAGCCGTGGTCTGCTCGTCGAACGCACACGGCCGCTCGTCGTTTGCCGGTGTTGTGAACGGTAGGACCGGGACGGGCTGACGTCCAGGATCCGGGATTGGGTCTTTCGTCTCATCATGATTCGCCGGCAAGGTGTCGATAGCACGAGCGGTGATTATCGAGACGAACGATCAGCCACAGCAGGAGCGAGGTGCCGGCCTCGTCGAGTACACCCTGCTCGTCGCCTTGATCGTCTTGGTCTGCATCGCCGCCATCGCCTTGGTCGGCGACAGCACGGCCGAGCCGTTCTCATCGATCATGAGCGGCTTCTCCTGAGCCGACGGCAGCCGGTCAGGGCGCCCGATCGGTCATCCGATCGCACACCTGGCGGAGGGCGAAGCTCGATCGCACACGGGCAACCCTCGGCAGGAGCGCGAGCTGGGTGCGGTGAATCCGCTCGTAGTCGACGACGTCGGCGCAATCGACCTGCACGAGGTAGTCGAACTCGCCGGTCATGAGATGGCACCGGACGACTTCGGGGCACTTCGCGATAGCGGCCTCGAACGCGTCGAGGTGGCTCTCCTGCTGACTGTCCAGTGAGATCTCGACGAACACGGTCGTCGCTCGTCCCAGGGCGGCGGAGTCGACGAGGGCGACGTAACCGAGGATCACACCGGCCGACTCCAGGGCCCGCACCCGCCGTAGGCATGCCGAGGCCGAGAGGTTGACCCGTTCGGCGAGGTCGGCGTTGGTGATGCGTCCGTCGGTCCGCAACACCTCGAGGATGGCTTGATCGGTTGCATCGAGTGACATCAGCACAATTTTCTTCGAACAGAAGGGGGAAACGCAACAACGATGGCCATCGTTGTCCCAAATCGACCGCAGAATGCAAGTGTCGAGCGCCGACCGTGCCGTACAGTAGAGCCAGCGGACAGTCCTCGCCAGATCAGGAGCTCGGCCATGCGCATCGGTGTCCCGACGGAAATCAAGTGCGACGAGAACCGAGTCGGCCTAACGCCGTCGAGCATCCGGGAGATCGTCGCTCACGGACACGACGCGATCGTCCAATCGGGCGCCGGTCACGGGATCGGGGCCGACGACGATGACTACCGAGCTGCCGGGGCGTCGATCGCGTCGGCTCCCGACGAGGTGTTCGCCGAGGCCGACCTCGTAGTGAAGGTCAAGGAACCCCTCGCCCGGGAGCGACGACTTCTCCGCCCTGGTCAGGGGCTGTTCACCTACCTGCACCTCGCGCCCGATCCCGAGCAGGCCAAGGATCTGCTCGACAGCGGGGCCGTGTGCATCGCCTACGAGACGGTGACCGACCACCGAGGCCAGCTCCCCCTCTTGGCTCCGATGTCGACCGTGGCCGGGCGCATGGCGGTCCAGGCCGGCGCCCACTGCCTCGAGCTCCCCTCCGGAGGCGGCGGTCTGCTCATCGGTGGCGTGCCCGGCGTCCCACCGGCCAAGGTCGTGATCATCGGCGGCGGTGTCGTCGGGGAGAACGCCACCGAGATCGCCGTCGGCATGGGAGCCGACGTCACGGTGCTCGATCGTAGCCAGGACGTGCTCGACCATCTCGCGGCCCGCTTCGCAGCGGCGGTGACCACCGTCTACTCGACCCCGTCGGTGCTCGAGGAGCTCGTGCTCGACGCCGATCTGGTGATCGGCGCAGTGCTCGTCAAAGGTGCCCGAGCGCCCAAGCTCGTCACCGCCGACATGGTCTCGCGTATGCGGGCCGGATCGGTCCTCGTCGATGTCGCCATCGACCAGGGCGGCTGCATCGAGACGTCGCACCCGACGACCCACGGTGACCCGACCTTCATGCTCGACGGCGTCGTGCACTACGCAGTCGCCAACATCCCCGGCGCCGTGCCTCGCACGTCGACCTACGCCCTCAACAACGCAACGCTGCGGTTCGTGCTCGATCTGGCCGACAAGGGCCTCAAGCAGGCCCTGGCCGACGATCCGCATCTTCGCGACGGGCTGAACGTGTCGCAGGGCGAGATCACCGAGCAAGCGGTGGCCGACGCTCTCGGGTTGGCGTACGTCGATCCGATGGTCGCAATCCAGCACCTCTGAACGGCACCGCGACCGCTGCGGTCGATAGGGTCGGCGATCAGGTGGCCGTCCGTGGGATCGGCCGCAAACGGAGGACGACCTGAGCCGTGGCCGATCGATACGCTGACGACGACGCGCTGCTGAGAGGCGTCGAAGCCCTCTCGGACGGCTCACTGTGGCCGGCCGCCCTCGAGGTCGACCGCCGCGGAGCCATCCCGGCCAGCCACTTCGCTGCGCTCAACGAGCTCGGCCTGTTCGCCATGACGGTCCCGGCCGAGCTCGGTGGACTGGGCCTTGCCTCGTCCACCATCCGCAGCGTGCTGCGGATCCTCGGCGCCGGCTGTGGCGCCACCGCCTTCGCCTTCGCCCAGCACGGTGGGGCGTTGGCGGCGCTGGCCCGCACCGCCAACGATGAGCTGAGGCGGGCCTGGCTTCCTCGGTTGATCGACGGCGAGCTCGCCGGCACCGCGTTCGCCCACGTCCGACGGGTTGGTCCACCAGCGCTACGAGCATCACGGGTCGATGGTGGCTGGCGCACCGACGGCGAGGCACCCTGGGCCACATCGTGGGGAACGGCAGCGGTCTTCTCGGTCGCCGCCGTCAGCGACGACGGCGAGCTGGTCTGGGTCCTCGTTCCAGGACGGTCATCGGCCTCCCTGGTGCCGTCGGCGCCGATGGAGCTCGTCGCGTTCGGTGCCACCCGGACCGTCAGCCTCGACTTCCGGGCCCACGAGGTCGCCGACTCCGACGTGCTCGAGGTCACCCAGATCGAACGGTGGCGGGAAGCCGACCGCCGAGGGGCGGTCCGCCCGAGCCCGTTGTGCCTCGGCATCGGTGATCGTGCGCTGCGGGAGCTCGCTCTCGTTGCACCGGAGCGAGCGGCTTCGCTGACCGCCTGGTGGGAGGCGGTGACCGCCCGGGCCGACGCGGCGTCATCGGCGATCGACGCCGGCTCCGATGAGATCGCCCCGGTCGCTGCGGTGCGGACCGAGACAGTGCTTGCCACCCAGGCGATCGCGAACGCGCTGATGGCGGCGGTCGGTGGACGTGCCGCCGGGCGCGACCATCCCGCCCAACTCCTCGCTCGGCAGGCGCTGTTCTATGTGGTCCAGGCCCAGAACGACGATGGTCGGGCGGCGACGCTCGACGCGATCGCTCGGTTGGCTCAGGCCGGCACGGACGCCCCGAAGAACTGACGTAGCGCGTCGGCCATGTCGGCCCGGGCCGGTGCCCCGGACAGGATCATGTCGACTGCCGTGAGCGACGTGTGGATGTGACCACGGTAGTTTAGGTGGCGGACGTCGACGCCGGCATCGGCCAGTGCCTCGGCGTACGCTGCGCCTTCGTCCCGCAGAGGGTCGAACTCGCACGTGATCACCACGGTCGGCGGTAGGTTCGACAGATCGTCGGCTCGGATCGGTGACACCCTGGGGTCGGTCCGGTCCTCCGGATCGGCGTAGTGATCCCAGAACCAGCGCATCAGGTCGGTGGTGAGGATGTAGCCGTCCGCGTTCTCGGTATACGACGGTCGTGTGACGTCGCAATCGGTGACTGGGGTGACGAGGAGCTGGCCCGACAGGCTCGGCCCTCCGGTGTCGCGAGCTCTCTGCGCTGCCACTGCCGCCACGTTCGCGCCGGCGCTCCAACCAGCGATGGCGAGCTGGCCGGGAATGCCGCCCAGCGCCTCGGCGTTGTCGGCGATCCACTGCAGCGCGGCGTAGGCGTCGTCGGCCGCAGCTGGGAACCGGTGCTCCGGGGCGTGCCGGTAGTCGGCCGACACGATGAGGGCATCGGAGCGCAGGCACAGATCACGGCAGAACGGATCGTCGGAGTCGTGGCTGCCGAGGACCCAACCGCCACCGTGATAGTAGGCGACGACGGGGTGCGGCCCTTCGGTCGGCGGGCGGTAGAGCCGGTAGTTCAGGTCCCCGGCCGCGCCGGGGAGGACTCCATCGATGATCTCGCCGACGTCGGGACCGGGTGGGCGCTGCTCGTTGGTCGCATCGGAGAAGGCTCGAGCTTCCTCGGGCGACATCGACTCGAGCGGGGGGAGCCCCAGCTCGGCCATCATCGAAAGGACCATCGTCACGTCTGGCTGGAGCGGCCGGATGATGCCCCGGTTCTCGCGGGTCTCGTCGTCGCTCGACAGCCTGAACCCGAGGTAGTCCTGCTCGGCCACTTCGTTGCAGGCCTGACGGTAGGCGTCGACCCCACCGACGAACGGCAGGAACACCCGTGGCTTGCCCGGCACGTTGGAACCCATGTACCAGGAATTGGCCTTGGGGTAAAGGGTGAGGTCGCCGGCATCGTTCACGTGCTGCACCCACCCTGCCTCCGACTCCTCCGTGGCCTCGATCACGTGGAGACCGTTGCTGCGCAGGTAGTCGATGCAGTCGCAGACCCAGTCGACATGCTGCTCGATCGAGACCACCATGTTCGACAGCACCGAGGGGCTGCCGGGCCCGGTGATGGCGAAGAGGTTAGGGAAGCCGGCGACGGTCAGCCCGAGGTAGGTCTTCGGGCCGTCCTGCCACTTGTCGGCCAGGGCGAGGCCGTCGCGGCCGCTGATGTCGACGGCGACGATCGCCCCGGTCATCGCGTCGAACCCGGTGGCGAAGACGATCACGTCGAACTCGTAGGAGCCGCCCTCGGTCTCGATCCCGGTCTCGGTGATCGTCGTGATCGGGCTCTTGCGGAGATCGACGAGATCGACGTGGGGCAGGTTGTAGGTCTCGTAGTAGCCCGTGTCGAGGCAGGGCCGCTTCGTACCGAACGGGTGATCGGTCGGGCACAGCGCCTCGGCCGTCTCCGGATCGTCGACGATCGAGCGGATCTTGTTGCGGATGAACTCGGCCAGCGTTTCGTTCGCAGACTCATTGAACAGCAGATCGTTGAACGCGCCCAGGATGGCGAACAGCTCCCCTTTGTCCCACACGACCTCGTACCGGGACTGCCGCTCCTCCTCACTGACCTGGAGCGCCGACTCCTCGGCGATCGGCGCGGGAACGCCGCCCCTCGACCACCGGGCCTCCTCCCGGTAGTCCTGGTAGCGGCCCTCGGTGGCGGCCAGCTTGTCGGCCGGGATCGGGCCGTTGTGGGCCGGGATCGAGAAGTTCGGGGTGCGCTGGAACACCGTCATCGCCCCGGCCTGCTCCGCCATGATCGGGATCGACTGGATGCCCGACGAGCCGGTGCCGATCACCGCCACCCGCTTGCCATCGAGGTCGACACCGTCATGGGGCCACCGGCTCGTGAAGTAGACCTCGCCTCGGAACCGATCGACTCCTTCGATGTCGAGGTCCTTCGGCGCCGACAGGCACCCGGTGGCCATCACGTAGTAGCGGCAGCTCACCTCGTCGCCGGCGTCGGTCGTGATCCGCCACAGGGACGCGTCGTCGTCCCAGGCCGCCGAGGCCACCTTCGTCGAGAACTGGATGTCGCGACGGAGGTCGAACTTTTCGGCGACGTGATCGAGATAGCGCAGGATCTCCGGCTGGGTCGCGTACTTCTCGGTCCATTGCCACTCCTCTTCGAGCTCCGGATCGAAGCTGTAGGAGTAGTCGATGCTCTGGACATCGCACCGCGCCCCGGGATAGCGGTTCCAGTACCAGGTGCCTCCGACGTCGTCGCCGGTCTCGAAGACCATGGCTGTGAGGTCGAGCCCCCGCAGTCGGTGGAGGAGGTAGAGGCCGGCGAAGCCGGCGCCCACGACGACCACGTCGACGTCGGGCTGGTTCTCGGGGGTCTCGGCTGGCATCGGGTTCTCCCTCTGGGTTCGGCGTTCGTCGGCACGATCGTCGCTCAGTTTCACACAGCGAGCGGCGCTGGCCCAAGGCGGACCGGGCTCTCGCACTAAGCTCGTTTTGGTGGTCGCGATCGAGGTCGTCAGGGGTGACATCACGTCGCTCGAGGTCGACGCGATCGTGAACGCCGCCAATTCGTCGCTGATGGGTGGGGGCGGGGTCGACGGGGCGATCCATCGCGCCGCCGGCCCGTCGCTGCTCGAGGAGTGCCGGGCGATCGTGGCTCGCCAGGGCGGATGTCCGCCAGGGGAGGCCGTGATGACCGGTGCTGGTGACCTGAAGGCCACGGTGGTGATTCACACGGTAGGCCCGGTCTGGCAACCTGGTGAGGGCGATCGGCTCGACCCGATCCTGGCGAGTTGCTACACCACCTCGCTCCGGCTCGCCGCCGACGCCGGTTGCCGCTCGATTGCATTCCCCAACATCAGCACCGGGGTGTATGGCTACCCCAAGGACCGAGCGGCCGACGTCGCCGTGGGCGCCGTCCGGTCGCTCGTCGCCGGCCGCGGAGGCGGGTCGATCGAGCGGATCCTGTTCGTCTGCTTCGACGACGACAACGCCGAGCTCTACGAAGCTCGGGTCGCCGCCTCCGGCTAACGTGCGGCGGGACGGTGCCCGCCGCCTGGAGTTCGGCCTTCGGCCGAACGTCCCCCGGCGTGACGCGATCGTGGCGATCGTGGCGAGCGGGGTTGGCGTGCGGCGGGACGGTGCCCGCCGCTTGGAGTTCGGCGCTCGGCCGAACGTCCCCCCGGCGTGACGCGATCGTGGCGATCAGGGGGGCGAGCGGGTTTGGCGTGCGGCGGGACGGTGCCCGCCGCTTGGAGTTCGGCCTTCGGCCGAACGTCCCCCCGGCGTGACGCGATCGTGGCGATCAGGGGGGCGAGCGGGTTTGGCGTGCGGCGGGACGGTGCCCGCCGCCTGGAGTTCGGCCTTCGGCCGAACGTCCCCCGGCGTGACGCGATCGTGGCGATGAGCGG
>JAOTYQ010000206.1 GCA_029861725.1 Acidimicrobiia bacterium
TCAACCCGCATCGTTCTCCACCCGCATCGTTCTCCACCCGCATCGTTCTCAACCCGCATCGTTCTCAACCCGCATCGTTCTCAACCCGCACTGTTCTCAACCCGCATGTTGCTCACCTGCCTCCGCTTACCGCCCGCAACTTAGCCCACCGACCGTTCTGGTGTGAGTTGACCGCACGTCAGGCGGTCAACTCATGCAATTTCGGGGGGTCATCTCGGCCGGATTCGTGGCCCGGGCTCTGGAAGCGGCTAGAGTTATCGGGGAGAGGCAGAGCGTTGCCTCGGTTCCGAGATGGATGGCCGCCTGAGTGGGGCACCGCCCAGCAGGCGTGTGCGGCCAGCGGAAGGAACCGCAGCGAGCGATCGCATGGCAGGCAACCAGCCGAACCGGACCCCCGACTACGGTCCGTCACCGGATTGACCCACTCCAGGAATGGAGAAAGCGATTACCACCTCGACGTCACGAGCCGAGCAGGGCTCGAGCCAGCCCGGGCCAGGCCTGGGGCTGTCGGTGAGCGAGTTCACCGATCTCGTCCAGGACCACCTGGACGGCTTCGCCGACGCCGGGCAGATCGAGCTGCTCCGGGCCAACCAACGGGCCTGGGTCGCAGCACTGCTGCGCCTCTACGACGACGCCGACCAGGCGCTCGACGACGTCAGCCGTCGGGTCAAGGGCCGGGAGCGAGCCCTGGTCGTCGCCGACTTCGAAGCCGAGCTGGCCCGCATCGACGCGATGCTCACCGAACTCGTCGGGCCTGCCCCGTCGAACAAGGCGCCGGACAAACCTCCGAGCGAAGCGGCAGCCAGCTCCGGTAACGCCCAGCTGCAGTTGTCGTGGATCCCTGGCCACGTCGTCGCATGGTCAGCCGGTCACAACGCGACACCGGAACCAACGGAGGTCCTTCGCGAACGCCTCGCCGATGCCGGCGCCGGCTCGCTGGGTTGGGAGGAGCACAACCAGGTCAAGGTCCCCGGAGGCGGCAAGGCCGACGCCGTGTCGGTTCCGATCGGCGCCAGCCTCGGTTGGCTCGTCGCCCTCGGCCAGACCACCGAGGACGAGTCGACTGGACCGAGCGTCGCCTGGCTCGGGCACGTCACCGCGCTGGCGGTACGGCTCGTCGCCGAAGGCCGGATGGTCCCCCAGCTGAAGAAGGCCCGCCGGCCCCGCCAGGACGGCAAGAAGGAGACCAAGAAAGACGACAAGAGCTACTTCGCAGTCCGCTGGGCCCCGGCCCTGGTCGACCCCGACGAGTTCCGCGACCTGGTGAAGAGCCTTCCGGGGGCGGTGTCGGTGCTCGAGAACCGACCCGACGCCAAGGCGATGACCCATGCTGTGCTCACCGACCTGATCACTGGGATCTGCACCGAAGCAGCGAGCCGGCTCGACGTACCCGCGGGCCCACCCGAGCCGCGATCCAAATCGGACGTCGCCGAGGCCTTCCTCGCCGAGCTGCGCGGCGAGCCATTCCAAGCCCCCAGCCGACTGGCCTCCGAGCTCGGCCGCCGGATCGATCAATGGGCCAGGCCCGTTTCCGGCACCGCGAAGTCGCGGCTCGTGCTGCAGCTCGATCCCCCCGATGACATGAACGCCTGGTACCTCGCCGTCCTGGCCGCCAACTCCGAGAACCAGCTGCTCCCGGTCGAACAGGTGATCGTCAACTCCTCCAACACCCGACGCAAGGAGGTCGAGGAAGAGCTGTCCCGGCTCGAGCGCCTGTATCCCGAGCTGCTCCGGCCCGGCGCACGGCGGCGGGGTGAGGTCGTCCTCAGCCAGGACGAGGCATGGAAGCTGATGACCGTCGACGGGATGGTGCTGACCGCCGCCGGGTTCGACGTCCGAGCTCCGGCGCTCTCGCGCAAGAAGCCGTCGCCAGCGCTCCGGCTCACCTCGGAGGAGGCCCAGGAGTCGGTGGTCGGCGCCCAGCAGCTGGCCGACGTTCGCTGGTCGGTCGTGTTCGACGACATCGAGCTCACCGCCGAGGAGATCTCGGAGCTGGCATCGCAGGCCCGACCGCTGGTCAACTCGCGGGGTCGGTGGGTCGAGCTCGACCAGGCCGATCTCGCCGAAGCTGCCGCCGCGCTGGCCGAGCGGGCCGACCAGACCCGCCTGTCGGGCGCCGACATGCTCCGTCACGCCCTCGGTCTCGAGGGCACACCGTTCTCTGGCGGGATAGCGATCGCCGGCGACGGCTGGGCCGCCGACCTGCTCAAGAGTGCGGCCGACTTGCCCGAGGACCCCCCGACCCAGCCCGATGGCTTCGTCGGCGAGCTCCGCACGTATCAGGCCGACGCCCGCATGTGGCTCAGCTTCCTCGACGGAGCCGGGCTCGGCGGCTGCCTCGCCCTCGACATGGGCCTCGGCAAGACCCCGACCATGCTGGCCCACCTTCGAGTGACCATGGACACCGGACCGGCCCTGGTCGTCGCCCCACCGGCTGTGGTCGGGAACTGGGCATCGGAGGCGAAGCGATTCGTCCCCGACCTGCGCGTCGTCGTTCATCACGGACCGAACCGGGCCGACCAACGCTCGATCCCGGGCATGGCGAAGCGGGCCGACCTGATCATCACCACCTACGGCACGGCCGTCCGAGACGTCGACGCGCTCGAGAAGATCGAATGGGGCAAGGTCGTGCTCGACGAGGCCCAGGCGATCAAGAACCCAACGTCGGAGACGGCGCAACAGCTTCGGCGCATCGAGGCCAGGACCCGGATCGCGCTGACCGGAACCCCGATCGAGAACGGGCTCGGCGACCTGTGGGCCATCATGGACTACACCAACCCCGGCCTCGTCGGTCCGAGAGCGCCGTTCGTCTCCCAGCTATCGCAGAATGGTGATGCCAGGGCGGGGGCGGAGCAGGCCTTGCGGGCCCTGAACGGCATCCTCGTGTTCCGACGGACGAAGGCGGAGCCGGCGATCGCCGCCGAGCTGCCCGACCGTATCGACGAGCTCGATCTGTGCTCGATGACGACCGAGCAGATCGGTCTCTATCAGGCCGTCCTCGACAACCTACTGGTCACGACGACCACCGAGGAAGGCCCCCAGAAGAAGGGAGCGGTGCTCGCCGCGATCACCGCGCTGAAGCAGATCTGCAACCACCCGGCCTCCTACGAGGACGACGACGAGCCGTTGGATGGCCGGTCGGGCAAGCTCGCCCGCTTGAACGAGATCGTCGACAACGTGTTCGCCGCCGGCGAGCGTGTCCTGATCTTCACCCACTTCGCGTCGTGGGGCGAGAAGCTGGCCAACTATCTCACCGAGCGCACCGGGATCCCGATCAGCTGCTATCACGGCGGCCTGAGTCGCGGCGCCCGCGACAAGATGGTCGACCAGTTCCAGTCGAACACGAAGGCCGGGGCGATGGTCTTGTCGCTCAAGGCCGGCGGCACCGGGCTCAACCTCACCGCCGCCAGCCACGTCGTCCTCTACGATCGGTGGTGGAACCCCGCCGTCGAGGACCAGGCCCGTGACCGTGTGTGGCGGATCGGGCAGAAGAGCACCGTGGTCTGCCACCGCCTCGTCTGCCCTGGGACGGTCGACGAACGGGTCGAGGAGGTCGTGGCCGGAAAGCGCCAGATCGCGGACCTGGTCCTACCCAAGTCGAGCTCCGTCGGCGATCTCGATGCCGAACAGCTCCAGCGAGCGCTCGGGATCGACCCCGACGTCGTCCTGGCCGAGCTCGACGCCGACCTGGTCTCGCAGCAACCCGGGCCATCGGCTCAGGACGACGAGCTCGCAGTCGAGGCCCCGGAGGAGACGGCTTCTAGCGACCGGTCAAGTCCAGCCGACGCCGCGCCGATGACCCAGAGCAACACGAACGACGACGACGGCGGGGACCGGGAAGGGCACCGCGAGCAGGTAGCGGAGGCATCGGCATGAGCAAGAGCTCGAACTCGGGGAGCAGCCAGGGACGACGCTCGAGCGGCCGCCGGCGCAAGAGCAACAAGAAGACCGTCAATCCCGACGACTTCTGGGGCAAGGCCGAGGACCTCCCCCGGGCCGACGTCAAGGCCCGGATCACCAGCGACCCCTCCGCCGTCGTCCGGTCACTCGGGCGGGCCCCGCTGTCGGGGCATCACAACGCCGCCGACCACTACTTCGCGGCCGTGTACGAGCGGTCGGTGTCACTCGCAAGCGCCCTGGCCGCGGCCGGGGATATGGTCGAGACGGACGAACTGGTCGCCGACCGGTCCTGACGTCTCGAATGCGGGCGGGCGCATGTTCGAGTAGTGGTCGAGTACGAGCAACCTGACGCTGGGCGGATCCCGAACGATCGTTCGAGCGATCGAGCACGGCGACCAGGCGCCCGAGGCGGAGACCGACCGCAGTAGTTCGAGCGCACCCCCATGACCGCGTCCGGGGAGAGGGCCCCGTTTACCGATGCTGCACCAATTGCGAGAGTGTGACTCATGAGTGCGAACGGACCATCGTGGCCTGAGCCACCAGCACCGGGCCGCGGCCCGGGCGGTCCGCCCGAGGGGCAACCGACGAGGCCCTACGGCCAACAGCCCCAGACGACCCAGGCGGTGCCGAACCATGCACCACCATCACAGGGCAAACCCGAACCGTACGGGCCACCGCCGAGCCCGACGGGTGGCTCCGGGCCCGGCAAGGGCACGGGCCCGTTCAACACCGGCCCGGTCGACCCCGGTCGGCCGAGCGGCGGCCAACGGGCCCTGCTCGCGGGCGTGCTCGGCGGGTTGCTCACTCTTGGCATCGTCACCGGCGCCGCCGTCCTCTTCACCGGCGGCGACGATCCAGAGCCCGAGGCCCAGGCCGACCCCGAGGAGCCCGCCACCACCCCCGAGCCCCCGTCGGCCTCCGACGACCGCATCGGGACCTCGGTGGCCGGTAGCGATCTGCTGACCGGCGACTGCATCAACTTCGAGGCGGTCGGCAATTCGACCACGACCTTCGACATCGTCTCGTGCGGGACCCCCCACCTCGCCGAGATCACCTCCCAGGCCGAGCATCCCGACGCCGGTGGCGGCTTCCCAGGCGTCGACGAGCTGCATCTCTGGGGGGACGATCGCTGCCGACAGGCGACCTCGGACTTCCTCGGCACAGCGGTTCTCGAAACCACGTTCGAGTCCAGGACCCTGGTGCCGGACTTCGCCGACTGGTCGAACGGCTTGTACCGAGTGAGCTGCCTGGTCAGCGCAGCCGACGGCGCTCGGCTCATCGAGTCGGTCCAGGGCCGAGGGGCGTCATACCCCCGCAGCACCGAGGTGGCGGTGAACAGGCTCCGGGCCGGCGATTGCTTCGTCCCCACCGACGGTCTGACCGCATTCGACCTCGGGTCGAACGACATCGCCGTGCTCACGCCATGCAACGGCCCCCACGACGGTCTCTTCTTCGGCCGAGCGGTCCTCGACTTCGGCATTGGCGTTGCCTTTCCTGGCCAAGAGACCGTCGATGCCGAGGCGATCGAGCTGTGCGACACCGAGTTCACGAGGTACTTCGGGGTGACCCACGAAGGCTTCAACTACCGGTTCTGGACACCCGACCAGGCGTTGTGGAACGTCGATGATCGCAACGTGTACTGCGCGGTGATCGACGAGAAGGGCCTCCCAGCGACGCTCGATCTGGCGTCGTTCCAGCCGCTGTACTCGCTCTCGATCGGCCAGTGTTTCGTGTTCGGCCCAGAGGAGGGGACCGACACGCTCGGGCTCGACGACCAGGTCGAACCGGTTGGCTGCGACCAGCAGCACCACGGCCAGCTCTTCGGGTACGGCGAGCTGGAACCGACCGGCGAGCCGTTCCCCGGGGCCGACCTGCTCGACGAGCAGATCGCCGAGGACTGCATCGCGTTGTTCACCAACTACGTAGGAATCTCGCCGTTCGATTCCGCCATGGGTGATTTCATCTACTGGTTCCCCAACGAGTCGGGCTGGGAAGCCGACGACCTGCGGTGGGCTTGTGCCCTCCTCACCGACGATCTCCGAGTGGGAACGATCGAGGGGGCCAACGCCTGAGCGTCGATTCCGGCCTCAGCCGACAGCCCCGGGATCGGGCACGTGACGGGCGACGAGGAACTCGAACGAATCGGCGAAGGCGCCAGGGAGGCCGAGACCGTCGCGGGCCCTCCGGGCACTGGTACCCGAAATCGGCCTGGCGGTGGGAGCCTTGAGAAGGCCCTCGCACACTCGTTCCATCATTACGAACGCCCCGACCGCCTCACCGACGGCGGCGCCAGTCGTCAACAGGCCGTGGTTGGCCAGGATCACCGCCCGCTTGGCCCCGAGCGCGGCTGCGATGCGCTTCCCGCCGTCGGTGCTCAAGACCTGGACCTCCTCGTCGTCGAACAATGCGTGATCGTCGTGGAACGCGCACGCCTCCTGGGTGATCGGCTGCAGCAGCCGCCGCTCGGCCGAGAACGGGGTACCCCAGTGCGTGTGGGTGTGGGCCGCGGCCACGACATCCGGTCGGGCCTCGTGGATCGGCCAGTGGATGTGATAGGCGGTGGTGTTGAGCGGTCCGTGACCGTCGACGATCGTGCCGTCCGGCCCGACGAGGATCAGCTCGTCGATGGTGGCCCGCTCGAACGGCACCGAGTAGCGAAGCACCCAGAAGCAGTCGTGCTGTTCCGGATCGCGGGCGGTGATGTGCCCATCGCCGAGGTCGCCCCACCGGAGGGCGGCAAAGATCCGATAGGACAGCGCAAGCTCCCGCTGCCTGACCAGGCGCTCCTCGGCCACTGCGCTCATCCCTGGGCCTCCTTCTCGGTCACGAGCACTCCGGACGTCTCGAGCTCGGCCGCCTCGGCGTCACCGACCGAGAGCCACTCGGCCAGCACGTCAGGATTGTGCTCTCGCCGGAGCGGTGCCGGGCCGGCAACGCCGCTGTCCGATCGGGAGAAACGGTCGGGCGATTGGATCATCGGGCGGGTCCCACCGATGCGATCGTCGACGTCGGCACGGTGGTCCGCTGAGCCAACGTCGGTGACTCGAACACCGCCGGGCCCCATGTCGGACAGCATCCGCCCGACGAAGGGCCCGCCAACACCCTGGCGAGGTCGAGGACTCGAACACCATCGAGAGGTCGCACGAATCCTATGTTGGTCGATCCACCGCTGCCGAGGCCAAGCCATCGAGTGGTCATTCCAACAAGCCTGGTTGGCCGGTATCGACTTCGTTTAGGTTTGCGCCACCGACCACCACAGAAGGAGCAGCCATGGACTTCGGCGTCCATCTACCACAGCTGGGTCGCTCGGCCGATCGGCGGGCCCTGATCACCTGGGCCGAGGAGGCGGATCGCCTCGGGCTCCACTCCGGCTGGGTGAGCGACCACATCGCCTGGCCGCGCGACATCTCCTCGAAGTACCCCTACACCGACGATGGCAGTTTCCCCGGCGGGTTCGATATGCCCTGGCTCGACCCGCTCGGCACGCTGATGTTCGTCGCCGCCCGCACCGAGCGGCTCCGGCTCGGGACGACCGTCCTCATCCTCGGCTACCGACCACCGGTCCTGACCGCCAAGTGGATGGCGACGCTCGACGTGCTCTCGGAAGGGCGGGCCATCCTCGGAGTCGGCGTCGGGTGGATGCGGGAGGAGTTCGAGGTGATCGGCATGCCCTTCGATCACCGCGGGGCGAGAGCCGACGAGCAGCTCGAGGTGTTCGAGGCGCTGTTCACCCAACCCACTCCCAGCTACGACGGCTCCTACTACGCATTCGAAGAGGTGGGGTTCAGCCCGAAGCCACGGCAGGAACCCCTTCCGATCTGGGTCGGCGGTAACTCCGAGGCCGCCTACCGCCGCACGGCACGCTTCGGAGAGGCGTTCCATGCGGCCTTCGAGCCGATCGAAACCGTGACCGAGGAGTGGGCCGCCGTCGGCCGCGCCTGTGATGCCATCGGCCGGGATCGGGGCGCCGTGTCGTTGTCGGTGCGGATGTACCTCGATGCCGACGCTCGGATGGCGCCCGAGGTGTCGGTCCAGGGAACGGCCGACGAAATGGCGGACACGATCGGTCGCTGGCGCGACATCGGGGTGACGCACATTCTGCTGGACGTCGTAGCCGGCGGCGGATCGGAGGGACGTCTCGACGCCCTGCGGGCGTTCATGACCGAGGTCGCGGCCGGCCACTGACCAGCACGGCACAGGGGCCGATCGGCCCATCCACATCAGGCGACGATCGCCGACTGAACCACGATGATGGACCGCCGTCACCTCTCGTCTCTCCGGACGCGGATCTTCACGCGGACGCTCTTCGTCAGCTTGATCCCCTTGGCATTGCTGGCGGTCGTGGCCGTTTTCGGGCTGCGGAGTCTGGAACGGACCGCAGACAGCGGCGTCCGTTCGACGCGCGACGTGCTGGCGTCGAGCACGGTGACCGCCCGCCTCCATTCCGAGGCCGAGGCGGCGGGGCGCGAGATCGATCTCGTCCTGGCCGAGCGGATCAACGACGTGGTGACGTGGTCCCGCCAGCCTGCAGTGATCGCCGGGTCGGAAGTGGCGTCCGACGTGGCGGCTGCGACAGGGCTGATCGGGCTGGAGGCGGACACCGCCGAGGAGCGCTTCGCCACCGCGCCGAGCTTGGGGGCCGCTCCGCTGGCCGACGCGTTCCTCGCCGCTGAGCTGGAGCGACGACCCGAGTTCGTCGACATCAGCTACACCGACCGCAACGGCTTCAACGCCGGCGTCGTCGGCATCGCCCAGGACTTCGTCCAATCGGACGAAGCGTGGTGGCAGAGCGCCTGGGACAACGGCATCTATGTGGGCGGTGTCACGCTGCACCCCGAGTCCCGCCGGTACGTGATCCCGATCGCGTCGAGGGTCGAGAACGACGAGGGCACCCGGATCGGGGTGCTGCGCGCCTCGCTCGGCATCTCCTTCGTGCAGGCGATCGCCCAGGTGCGCGGCGCCGATGAGTTGGACATGACCGTCGTGACCGCCGGCCGCCAGCTCCTGGCCGAGACGAGCACCGGCCACGACTCGGAACGGATCGGGTCGACCGAGCTTTCCGACGACGACTTCTCGGCGGG
>JAOTYQ010000830.1 GCA_029861725.1 Acidimicrobiia bacterium
GCCGTCGTTGGGCCCGGCGACGCTGTGCGTTACCCGCCAGTGTCGGCCGAGGTCCACCACGAGGCAGAGCTCGCCATTGTCATCGGCAAGGTGACGGCCAAGGTCGCCGTCGAGGACGCCCTCTCCTATGTTCTCGGCTACACGGCTGCCAACGACGTCACGGCCCGAGACCTGCAGCGGACGGACGGGCAATGGACACGGGCCAAAGGCTTCGATACGTTCTGCCCGCTGGGGCCGGCGGTCGAGACGGAGTTCGACCCCCACGAGGATCATTACGTGATATCTCGTGTCAACGGCGAGGTGCGCCAAGAAGGCAGTACCGCCGACCTCATCTTCGGCGTCCCCGAGCTCATCGCCTACATCTCTGCGGTCATGACCCTGCTCCCCGGCGACGTCATCCTCACTGGTACCCCCGAGGGCGTCGGCGCGGTGCAGCCGGGCGATGTCATGGAGGTCGAGATCGAGGGGATCGGCGTGCTGCGGAATCCGGTCGCTTCGTGAGGGCGCGCTTCGCCCCCTCGCCAACGGGATTCCTCCACATCGGCAACGCCAGGACGGCGTTGTTCAACTGGCTCGCAGTTCGCAACGCCGCCGGCGAGTTCATCGTTCGCTCGGACGACACCGACACCGAGAGATCAACGGCGGAGTTCGCTCGAGACATCCTCGATGGCCTCCGCTGGCTCGGCATCGATTGGGACGAGGGCGTAGAGGTCGGTGGGCCCCACGGCTCGTATCGCCAAAGCGACCGCTTCGACCGCTATCGCCAGGTGGCCGACGACCTAACTCAGTCCGGTCGGGCCTATCCGTGTTTCTGCACGGCAGAGGAACTGGACGAGCGGCGCCGCCAGGCCCGCGAGGACGGCAAGCCGCCCGGTTACGACGGGCGCTGTCGCGACATCGAGCCCGCCGAGGCGTCGGAGCGGCGTGCCGGCGGAGAGCAGGCGTCGCTGCGGTTCGCCGTCCCTCGGCCTGGGGCGACAACCTTCGTAGATGTTGTCCGCGACGACATGAGCTTCGATCACGAGTCGATCGACGACTTCGTCATCTTGCGTTCGGACGGTTCACCTACCTACCACCTGGCGTCCTCTGTCGACGACGTCGACTACGGAATAACTCATGTGATCAGAGGCGAGGATCTGCTGTCATCGACCCCCAAGCACATCCTGATCACCGAGGGCATGGGTGCCACCCCTCCGACCTACGTCCACCTGTCACTGCTGATGGGCCCAGACGGCTCGAAGCTCTCCAAGCGCCACGGAGACACCTCGTTGCGCGCCTATCGCGATGCCGGCTTCGTGCCAGACGCCACCGTCAACTACCTGTCGCTCCTTGGCTGGTCGCCGGGGGGCGACGAAGAGATCATCTCCCGCCCCGAAGCCGTGGCGCGCTTCTCTTTGGATGCGGTCTCCAAGAACCCGGCGGTATTCGACCCGCAGAAGCTGGAGTGGATGAACGGCGCCTACATCAGGGCGATGGACCCCGAGACCTTCGCAGCTTCGTTGCAGCCGCTGGTCGAGGCCGACCTGGAGCGCACTCTCGAGCCTGCGGAGATGGATGTTCTGACGCTGATGGCCCCACTCGTCCAGGAGCGCACCAAGCTGCTCACCGAGGTGGCGCCGCAGGTGAGGTTCCTCTTCGGCGATCCCGTCTACGACGAGGCGTCGTGGGAGAAGGTCATGACGACCGACGAGGCGCGGTTGGCGCTGGGGGGAGCAGCGGCCGCCTTGGCTGGGGTGGACGAGTGGTCGGCTGCTGCGATCGAGGAGGCGCTGCGGGCCATGCTCGATTCGCTCGATCTGTCTGCCCGGAAGGGCCTGCAACCCATCCGAGTGGCGGTGACCGGTTCGTCGGTCAGCCCACCGCTGTTCGAGTCGCTGGAAGCGTTGGGCAAGGAACAGTCGCTGGAGCGCGTCAAGGCGGCAGCCGAGCGGGTGGGCAGCTCCGATACGGTTGAGTGATGGAACCCGACATCGCGGCGAGGTTGGCCGCGGTCCACGACGCTCTGCGGGAGCTTCCCGATGACGCGTTCGCCGAGAAGTACGAGCTCCTGAAGCGGCAGGACGCCCTGCGCGACGAGGCTGCCCAGTATGCGATCGATCTCGATGCCGGCCGTTCCGATGCCGAACTGCTGGCCGAGCTTGCGGGGTTGCGCTCCCAGCTCACCCAGCTCGAGAAGCAGAAGATCGACCTCGTGACCCAAGCTGGTGGCGGGTCCGGAGGCGGGGAGATGGGAAACATCGGAGCCGCGGCCTTGAATGCCCAGCTGATGGAGGCAGGAGGCGGTGCGCGGATTCAAGCGAGGATCGGCGCCGTCAAAGGAGCGCTGTCGGACCGGGGTGTTGATTTCCCGGACGCGAGTTGACAGCGGCTTAGGCCACTTCGAGGATTGCCGATCCACGAGATATG
>JAOTYQ010000207.1 GCA_029861725.1 Acidimicrobiia bacterium
CACTACCCACGAATACCCCCCGATTAATCCCCTCCCGATTAATAGACAGTAAGCAAGCGGTGTAGAATCAAAAGTACACGGCGGGAGTAGCCTCCGCTGAAGGTGGAACAACCAGCAACCGCAAGCGGTTTCTACTCACTGAACGCCAGCGTTCTACGGCGGCCGGACCTGTCGCCCTACCCATCCCTCCGTGGTCCGGCCGCCGTATCTCTGTCCGGTTACCTGCCGGGTTCCACCGGGTGACGCACCGCTAGGTTGGGCGAGGCCACTGAGCTGGGACGACCGATTCGTCGCTCGAGGTGACGGACGACCAGAATCGAGGCACAATCAGGTACCCCGTGCTGGCGTCGCTCGGTCGCGCGCCGCCGGGTATCGACAACTGGCACTGGTTAAGGAGCGTTCATGGTAGAAGTTCAGGGCTCGATTCTCGGCAACGCCGTCCTCCGACGCGAGGACCCGTCGTTGCTCATGGGTTCCGACAAGTACTACGACGACATGGATGTTCCCGGTGTCGGGTACCTCCACTTCGTCCGGTCACCGTTCGCCCACGCCAGGATCGACTCGATCGACACCAGCGAGGCCGAGTCGATGGCCGGGGTGGCCGCGGTCTATACCTCCGACACCTTGGAGCTCCCAGACTTCCAAGGCTTCGAGATGCTCGACCCGGCCTTCAACCGGCCGATGCTGGCCAAGGGGAAGGTCCGCTTCGTCGGTGACATCGTGGCCGCCGTCGTCGCCGACACCCGCGAGATCGCAGCCGACGCCGTCGAGGCGGTCGTCGTCGACTACGACCCGCTCCCCGCCGTGACCGACATGGAAGCCGCCATGGCCGACGGTGCGCCCGTGCTGTTCGAGGATCACGGCTCGAATATCTGCTTCGCCACCGCCCTCGGCGCCGAAGAAGGCGACCCCGATCCCCTCGACGGGGCTGACAAGGTGGCCGAGGTCCGCATGGTGAGCCAGCGCCTGGCTGGTGTGCCGATGGAACCGAACGGCTGCATTGCCATCCCCGAGGGTGACTCGCTCGAGGTCTGGGTCCCGAGCCAGAACCCAGTGGCCATCAAGGACGCCTACGTCGGTCTCCTCGGGCTCGATCCCGACAAGGTGCGGGTGGCCGCTCCCACCGTCGGCGGTGGATTCGGCCCGAAGGCCGGGCCTTACACCGAGCATTTCCTGACGATCAGGATCGCCCAGACCCTCGGTCGTCCGGTGAAATGGACCGAGGAGCGCAGCGAGAACATGGTGTCGTTGGGTCACGGCCGGGCGATGGTCATGTCGGCCAAGCTCGGCGTGAAGGACGACGGCACGATCGTCGGCATCGATGCCGACGTCAGTGCCGATGCCGGCGCCTACCCCGGCATCGGCAGCATCCTGCCGATGCTCACCCAGATGATGATCCAGGGCGTCTACAACGTCCCCACGATCCGATTCCAGGCCCGCAGCGCCGCCACCAACACCACGACGACCGTTGCCTACCGAGGCGCCGGCCGACCCGAGGCCACCCAGCTCATCGAACGGGTGATGGACGTCGCCGCCGACGAGCTCGGCATGGACCCCGCTGAGCTCCGACGCAAGAACTACCTCCAGCCGGGGGCCTTCCCACTGACAACCAAGAGCGGCGCCAACTACGACAGCGGCGAGTACGAGAAGGCGCTCGATGCGGTGTTGGAAGCCGCCGACTACCAGAGCCTGTTGGCCGAGCAGGCCGAGCGCAGGACTTCGGGAGCCGCCAAGCAGCTCGGGATCGGGCTCTCCTCCTACGTGGAGGTGACCGCGCCGATCGGGCTCCACGTGGAGTACGGGGCGGTCGAGATCAACGATGACGGCACCGCAACGGCCAAGGTCGGCACCAGCGCCCACGGCCAGGGTCACCTGACCGCGTTCTCCATGATCGTGTCCGACATGTTGGGCATCCCGATGGAGAACGTGAAGCTCCTCCAGTCCGACACCGCCGACATCCCCCGAGGAGCCGGCACCATGGGCTCCCGCTCGTTGCAGACCGCCGGGTCCGCAGTACACGTCGCCAGCGAGACCGTGCTGGCCAAGGGCAAGAAGCTGGCCGCCCACCTGCTCGAGGCGAGCGAAGACGACATCGTCACCGGCGACAACGGCCTCCAGGTGGCAGGCGTGCCGACCTCGGCCATGTCGTGGGCGGAGTTGGCGGCGGCCGCCAACGACGACTCGAAGCGGCCCGAGGGCATGGAGCCCGGGCTGTCCCACGAGCTGGACTTCGATGGCAGCGATTCGACCTACCCGTTCGGATCGCACCTGTCGGTCGTCGAGGTCGACACCGAGACCGGCCAGGTCCAGATGCTGCGCCACGTCGCCGTCGACGACTGCGGCAAGATCCTCAACCCGCTGCTCGTCACCGGCCAACAGCACGGCGGGATCGCCCAAGGGGCGGCACAGGCGCTCTACGAGATCGTCCAGTACGACGACAGCGGCAACCCGATCACGTCGAACCTCATGGACTACGCCATCCCGTCGGCCGCCGAGCTGGCGTCGTTCGAGACGAGCAACACCGAGACGCCGAGCCCCCGCAACCCGCTCGGGGCGAAAGGCATCGGCGAGTCGGGCACGATCGGCTCGACGCCGGCGATCCACAACGCCGTCGTCGACGCCGTCTCCCACCTCGGCGTCCGCCACATCGACATGCCGCTGAGCGCGCAGACGGTTTGGTCGGCCATCCAGACCGCGAGCTGAGGACCAGCTGAGACCTGCGAACCACGACCCGGGGTCCCGACGAGCGGGGCCCCGGGTCGGTCTCGTCACCGCCGGCGGCGGCGTCGCCGGCTACGGGTTCCACGTCGGGGCGCTCTGGGCGCTCGACGCCGTGACGGGCTTCGATCCACGTACGGCCGACATCGCGGTCGGGACCTCGTCGGGCTCGATCGTGGCGTCGATCGTGCGGGCCGGGATCGGCACCGAGGAGCTGCGCGAGCGGGTCCTCGCCACCGGCCCCGACGCCGAGACCGACGACCCGCTCGATGCGGTGGCCGGGCGGGACAGCTTCCGGTTCCCCGCCGTCTGGCGGGGACCAGCGGCGTTTCGGCTGCTGACCTCCGAGCTGCGCCGCGGTCGGCGGGTGCGGCTCTCGAACCTCGTGCTCGGGGTGCTCCCCGAGGGTCGGGTGTCGACCTCGCCGCTGCGCTCGGTCATCGATACGTTCCACGATCACCGATGGCCGGTCGACCATCTGTGGATACCGGCGACAGCGCTGCGCAGCGGGCGGCGAATCATCTTCGGCCGGGACCGGACCGACATCGACGTGGCCACCGCCGTCCAGGCGAGCTGTGCCATCCCCGCCTACTTCGAGCCAGTCGAGATCGACGGGGTGCAGTACATCGACGGTGGGATGCGCTCTCCAGACAACGCCGACCTTCTGGTCGGGTGCAAACTCGACGTCGTGGTGGTCTCGTCACCCCTGTCGATCGACGAGCCTCGGCTGCGCCGCTCGCCCGTGCTCAGCGTGCTCCGGGCCTACCCCAGCCGCCGGCTCGAGCTGAACGTCGCCGCGCTGCGGGCGGCGGGGACCGAGGTGCTGGTGCTCGAACCGGGGGATGAGCTCGTCCGATCGATCGGGATCAACGCAATGAGCCCGAGCAAGCTCCGACCGGTCGTCGAGCTCACGGCGGCCGTGATCACCGATCGGCTCAAAACGGGCGACGGGCTCGACGAGTACTCCCGGCGAGCCCGCGACCTGCTGATCGCCTGACCTCACTCTCGCTCGACGGTGACCTTCCCGGCGCCGAGATCGAGCTCCAGGTCGATGTCGGCGTCGGCGACGAGGTCGACGACGTTGTTGCGGATGCCGTCGTCGGTCGTGTCGAAGACGGTCAGCTCACCGAGGTCGACCGATGCGTCGACCGACACATCGATGTCGTCGGGAACGATCACCGTGATCTCGCCGACATCGACTCGGGCGTCGACGGCCACGGGCTCGGTCCGCCCGGCGAAGTCAGCGGCGTCGAGCCGGGTCAAGTCGATCACGAGGTCGGCGCCGTCCTCGTCGAAGGAGACGGGCAGGTCGCTGATCGAGTCGGGGACGTAGGTGATCGACGGCTCGTTGTCGGCGAATGAGACCTCGCCCGAAGCGATACCGAACACGACGGCGATGAAGAGCAGCACCGGCAGGGCGATCGCCACGAGCACGGCGAGAAGGGCGAGGACGATGACCGCCGCCAAGCGCTTGCGGGATCGGGGCGGCACGGGAGCGCCGACCGGGGGAGCCGGGTACGGCGGCGGAGGCGGCTCGGACGAGTAGCCCGACACAGTGGGCGCCGGTTCGCCCCTCGGACCAGCCTCGGGCTCGGTCGGGGGCTGGACGAGCAACCAGACCCCGCCACCGACGAGGACGAGGGGGATCAGGAAGCCGCCGCTTGCCCCGGCCGCCCCGAAGCCGAGTGCGACCATGAGGCCGACTATGGCGAGGACGAGACCGAGGTCTCGCCCGCTCAACGAGCGAAAGGAGCGAGGCGGGCCCGCCGGCGGCCAGTAGTCGGCCCGGGGGATCACGAGCCAGGCCAGCAGGTAGACCAGCAGCCCGAAGCCGCTGGCGAGGGCGGCCAGCACGAAGATGATCCGGACCACGGAGACGTCGATCCCGTAGTGGTGGGCGACGCCCGACGCGACACCGCCGAGCCTGGTGTAGGGGTCGCGCACGAGCCGCCGGGGCTGGCCGGGAGGTGGCGGTGGCGGTGCCATCGTCGCGGTGTCGCCACCGACGCCGCCGGGCGCACCCGTGGCCGTCCGGGCGCGGTCGGTTCCGGCCTCGGTACCCGCCCCCTCGGTGGCGGCGCTCCCGGTTGGCTCGGTCGAGGGATTGATCAGGTCGTCGACGATCGGATCGCCGGTCGTTGCGGGATCGCCGGACGGCATCGGATCGTCGTGGTCCGGGGTGTCGGGTTCGTAGCTCATGATCTCATCATCGAGCCCGGGCGCGAGCGCCGGTATCGGGCATCGCCCGGATCGGGCCCTGAGCTCAGGGCCCGATCTCAGGGTCGGGCCAGGGTCGCCCCCTGATGCTCATCGCTGCTGTCCCGTGAGACTATGTCATCAGTGCGACCTGTGTCACCAGCCCCGGCCACCGCCCCCAGCGGGCCGATCCGACGATGGCAGCTGCCTCGCATCGATCCCGACGACCGCTGGATCGGCGGGGTGGCAGCGGCCATCGCCAGAGAGCTCGGCGTCGAGGCCCTGGTCATCCGGGTGTCGTTCGTCGTCTTGAGCCTCGCCGGCGGATGGGGACTGGCGTTCTACGCAATCGCCTGGCTGGTCCTGGCCGTGGCCCAGCCCCGGCAGCTCGCCCCGTACCGCCCCTCGCCGAAAGCGTCCTCCCCGTTCCATCGGTACCTGGCGGTGGCAATGGTGGTGCTTGGCCTGCTCCTCGCCCTGCGGCGCGTGGCGTTCTTCGTCGACGAGATCGTCTTCCCGGCCGCGTTCGTCGTCACCGGCTTCCTCGTCGCCTGGACCCGCCACCGCGACGAAGACGGCGTGTCGGCCGTCGTCAGGATCCTCGTCGGGGTCGTCATCGGCGCCAGCGGGATGATCGCGTTCGCCACCCTCTCGTCGACCAACGTGGTCGACGCGCTGTTCGTCTTGATCATCGCGGTGGCCATCGTGGCCGGGATCGGTCTGGTGGCCACTCCGTCACTCGCTCGGATCGGGCACGACCTGGACGAGGAGCGGCAGAGCCGGGTCCGGGCCGATGAGCGGGCCCGGGTCGCCGCCCACCTCCACGACTCCGTGCTACAGACCCTGGCCCTGATCCAGCGCCACGCCGACGACCCCGTACGGACGGCCCAGCTGGCCCGACACCAGGAGCGGGAGCTCAGGAACTGGCTGTTCGGCTCGGGCGACCAGTCGCCGCCGGGCACGGTCCGCCTCGGTCGAGCGCTCGAGGAGATGGCGGCCGAGGTCGACGCGGCCCATGGGGTCCCGGTGAAGACGATCGTCGTGGGCGATAGCTCCGACCTGGAACCCGGCGCCATCGACGCGCTGGTCGCGGCGGCGAAGGAGGCGACGGTCAATGCCGCCAAGCACTCCGGGGCCAAGCGGGTCGACGTGTTCGCCGAGCGAAGCCGCGACCAGGTCGAGATCTTCGTACGTGACACCGGCCGCGGGTTCGACCCCACATCGACCGCAACCGACCGGCAGGGCATCGTCGAGTCGATCGTCGGGCGCATGGAGCGGGCCGGGGGCCGGGGTGCGGTGCACACCGAGATCGGGGGCGGCACGGAGGTGGAGTTGGTCCTACCGATCGAGGTAGCCGCCGAGCCCGAGGCCACCACCAGCGTGCAGTCCCCCCAGCCTCCGGCAGCCGCTCCCGTCAGGACCGACGAAAAGAAGGGACAGCATCGATGATACGCGTCGTCCTCGTCGACGATCACGGCCTCGTGCGGGCCGGGGTCAGAGCCGAGCTGGAGAACCCCGAAGTCGACACCGGGATCGAAGTCGTGGCCGAGGCCGGCGACGTGGCCGAGGCGATCGACGAGGTGGTGCGCACCAAGCCCGACGTGGTCGTGTGCGATGTCCACCTGCCCGGCGGCAACGCACCGGCGGTCATTCGGGGGGTCGTCGACCGCGGCGTGACCGCGAAGTTCCTGGCGCTGTCGGTATCGGACGCCGCCGAGGACGTGATCGATGTGATCCGAACCGGGGCCAGGGGCTACGTGACCAAGACGATCGACGGCCCCGAGCTGGTCGACGCCGTGCGTCGGGTGCACGAGGGCGACGCGGTGTTCTCTCCTCGTCTCGCCGGGTTCGTGCTCGACGCGTTCTCCGCCGACCTCGACGCCCCGGCCGATCCCGAGCTCGACCAGCTCACCGCTCGGGAACAGGAGGTGATGCGGCTCCTGGCCCGCGGTTACGCATACAAGGAGATCGCTCGCCGCCTCAGCATCTCGATCAAGACCGTCGAGACCCACGCCTCGTCGGTGCTGCGGAAGCTGCAGCTCTCCAGCCGCAACGAGCTGGCCCGCTGGGCCGCCGATCGTCGCATCATGTGACTCGGCCGTGCCGAGCACGGCCTTCGAGTTCGCACGCGCGCTCTCCCGCCGAAACGAGCAGGCCAGCCTGCCGCTGACCGCCGCCCGGACCTGGCGGGCTTCGCTCGCCGGTGGGGCCCGCTGGTAGCGTCGTCTCCAGGCAACCCAGGGGGACGACCATGACACTGCTGACCGACACGACGTCGGTCGACCTGACCAAGCCCGTCGGCACGGAGCTGCACGGGGTCGTGCTGACCGAGCTCGACGAGGCCGGGATCGACGAGCTGAAGACGCTGATCGCCGATCGTGGCGTGCTCTTCTTCCGCGATCAGCGCATGACGCTGGCCGAGCAGGTCGAGATCGGCCGCCGGCTCGGAGAGCTTCACGTCCACCCGGCGGCCAAGGCTCCCGAGGGGTTCCCGGAGGTGCTGGTGGTCCACACCGACGAGAACAGCACCTACACCGCGGGCAACGGCTGGCACACCGATGTGTCGTGCGACGAGCGTCCGCCGGGCCTCTCGATGCTGCGGCTGGAGGAGACCCCATCCGCCGGCGGTGACACGGTCTGGGCGTCGATGTACGCCGCCTACGAGGCACTGTCGCCGTCGATGCAGGAGTACCTACTGACCCTGACTGCGATCCACAGCGGCGACAAGGCCTACGTCGGCCGGTACAGCAGGCGCGGAGCCGACGTCGACTACCCGGTCAATGTCCACCCGGTCATCAGGACCCACCCGATCGGCGGCCGCAAGGCGCTGTACGTCAACAGCGGGTTCACCGTGCGGATCAAGGAGCTGACCCAGCGGGAGAGCGACGCGTTGCTCGCCTTCCTGTTCGATCACATCGCCTACGGGATCCGGTTCCAGGTGCGCTTCAACTGGGAGCCGAACTCGGTGGCCATCTGGGACAACCGCTGCGTCCAGCACCACGCCAGCTGGGATTACTTCCCCGAGACGCGATCCGGCTTCCGGGTCACCACCCGGGGCGAAGCACCCTTTCTCACAGCCTGACCTCCGATCGCTGCCGCTGAGATCGGTTCCTCCGAGTCCGTTTCGGCGACGCACCACTGGATGGTGCGGCGGACGGCGGCCCGCGGGAACCCGCAGGGTTCCTGGAGTTCGGCCTCCGGCCGAACGTCCCGGAACGTGAGAGGACCGAGAACATCCAATCGACCAGGCGAAGCTAGGCTCACAGTCCTATGGTCAGCTTGCTAGCGAAGCTCGGCGAACGGCTTGGCGCAGCGTTCACCGACGTTGCCGGCTCGCCGGTCGACCCGGTGCTGCGGCCGTCACAGCACGCCGACTACCAGGCCGACGGCGCGCTCGCGCTGGCCCATCAGCTCGGGGAGGCGCCCAGGACGATCGCCGCTCGCGTGGTCGACCGGGCCGACCTCGACGACCTCTGCTCGAACGTGGAGCTCTCGGGCCCGGGCTTCATCAATCTCACCGTGGCCGACGAGGCCCTGAACCGGCAGCTGACGGAAATGCTGGCCGACGATCGATTCGGGATCGAGGCCCCGACCAATCCCGACCGGGTGGTCGTCGACTACTCAGCCCCGAACGTGGCCAAGGAGATGCACGTCGGACACCTCCGGTCGACGTTCATCGGCGACGCCGCGGTTCGGCTGCTGGAGTGGCTCGGTCACGAGGTGATCCGAGAGAACCACATCGGTGACTGGGGCACCCCGTTCGGCATGCTGATCGAGCACCTCCTCGATCTCGGCGAGACCGAGTCGGCCGCTGAATCGTCGATCGCCGATCTCGACGGGTTCTACAAGGCGGCGAGAGAGAAGTTCGACGGCGACGAGGCCTTCGCCGAGCGGTCCCGCCGCAGGGTCGTCCTGCTCCAGGGCGGCGACGACGAGACGTTGGCGCTGTGGCGCACCCTCATCAACGCCTCGGAGCGTTACTTCCTCGAGGTCTACGACCGGCTCGACCTGCGGCTCGGAGCGGACGACTTCGTCGGTGAGAGCTTCTACAACGATC
>JAOTYQ010000831.1 GCA_029861725.1 Acidimicrobiia bacterium
GGTCATCGAGATCATCGGCCAGGGCTCCCAGGCTCCGAGCGGCCACATCCCGTTCACGCCGCGCGCCAAGAAGGTGCTCGAGCTCTCGTTGCGGGAGGCTCTCCAACTCGGCCACAACTACATCGGCACCGAGCACATCCTGCTGGGTCTGATCCGTGAGGGTGAGGGAGTCGCAGCCCAGGTTCTCCAGAAGCTCGGCGCCGAGCTCCACAAGGTGCGCCAAACCGTGATCCAGCTCCTGTCGGGCTCTTCCGGGGAGGAGCAGGGTGGCCCCAGCGGTAGCCCGTCCGGCTCTTCGAGCGCCCGGGGCGGCAGTTCCGGCGAAAGCTCGCCCGGAGGTTCCACCGTTCTCGACCAGTTCGGCCGCAACCTCACCCAGCTGGCGCGCGACCGCACCCTCGACCCCGTCATCGGTCGCCAGAACGAGATCCAACGCGTTATGCAGGTGCTGTCACGCCGCACCAAGAACAACCCGGTGCTCATCGGTGAGCCGGGCGTCGGCAAGACGGCCATCGTCGAGGGACTGGCGCAGAAGATCGTCGCCGCCGACGTGCCCGACACGCTGTCCGACAAGCATCTCTACACGCTCGACCTAGGTGCGCTTGTCGCCGGTTCCCGTTATCGCGGCGATTTTGAGGAGCGCCTCAAGAAGGTCCTCAAAGAGATCCGTACCCGTGGCGACATCATCCTCTTCATAGACGAGATCCACACGCTCGTCGGTGCCGGTGCCGCCGAGGGCGCCATCGACGCCGCCAGCATCCTGAAGCCGATGCTGGCTCGCGGTGAGCTGCAGACCGTCGGTGCCACCACGCTCGAGGAGTATCGCAAGTACCTCGAGAAGGACTCGGCGCTCGAACGTCGCTTCCAACCGATTCAGGTCGACGAGCCGACGGTTGCCGACACCATCCAGATCCTCGAAGGGCTCCGCGATCGCTACGAAGACCATCACCAGGTGAGCTTCACCGATCAGGCCCTGGTGAACGCCGCCAATCTGGCGGATCGGTACATTGCCGACCGGTTCCTCCCTGACAAGGCTATCGACCTCATCGACGAGGCCGGCAGCCGCATGCGCCTCAAGCGCTCCAACATCCCGACGGAGCTCAAGGAGACCATCGATCGCCTCGAGACGATTCGCAACGACAAGCGCGAAGCCGTCCAGGCTCAGCAGTATGAGCGGGCCGCCCAGCTGCGCGATCAGGAGCGCACGGTCATCGCCGAGCGCGATGAGCAGGAGTCAACGTTGCTCCCGGATGCCGAGGGCTATCGCTCGACGATCGATGAAGAGGAGATCGCCGAAGTCCTCGCCCAGTGGACCGGGATCCCGGTACACCGGCTCACCGAGGAGGAGACCACAAAACTCCTCAACATGGAAGACGAGATGCACAAGCGCATCGTCGGCCAACACGACGCCATCGTGTCCGTCTCGAAGTCGATCCGGCGTACCCGGGCCGGCCTGGCCGACCCGAAGCGGCCTGCCGGGTCGTTCATCTTCCTCGGCCCCTCGGGTGTGGGTAAGACAGAGTCCGCCAAGTCGCTCGCCGATTTCCTATTCGGCGATGAGAGCGCCCTCATTCAGATCGACATGTCCGAGTACATGGAGAAGCACGCCGTGAGCCGCCTGGTGGGCTCGCCTCCCGGCTATGTCGGCTACGACGAGGGCGGCCAGCTGACCGAAGCGGTCCGTCGCAAGCCATTCTCTGTGGTGCTCTTCGACGAGATCGAGAAGGCCCATCCCGACGTCTTCAACATTCTGTTGCAGATTCTCGAGGATGGTCGCCTGACCGACTCGCAGGGACGCAGCGTCGACTTCAAGAACACCGTCATCATCATGACCTCCAACCTCGGCACGGCCGAGTTGCGCAAGAAGAAGCTCGGGTTCTCCCAGGAGAGCGACGAGCTGAACTACACGCAGATCAAGGAAAAGGTCATGGAGGCTCTGAAGGGCCACTTCCGGCCGGAGTTCCTGAACCGCATCGACGAGGTCATCGTCTTCCACGAGCTGACCCTTGACGAGGTCAAGCAGATCGTCGACATGCTCCTGAAGCGGGTCCGCGAGCAGCTGGCCTCTAAGGGCCTCGACATCGTTCTCACCGACGAGGCCAAGGAGCTCCTCGCCAACAAGGGCTACGACCCGCAGCTGGGTGCCCGGCCGCTGCGCCGGGCCATACAGCAGCTGCTGGAAGACCCGCTCTCCGAGCGTGTGCTCTATCAGGAGTTCGCGGCAGGCTCGACCATCCTGATCGATGTCGATTCCGACTCTGAGAACGAGTTGACATTCAACGCCATCGAGACGCCGGATCTGCCGCCGGTCGAGCTGGCCGATTCCGACAGCTGAGCGGCCGCTCTCAGTCCGGTTTGTGGTGCCTTTGTACCGCTCGGCACTTAGCATTAAGTGGT
>JAOTYQ010000832.1 GCA_029861725.1 Acidimicrobiia bacterium
CGACCGCCCACACCTGCCTCGTGGAGGTCGAGCGGTTCGACGGGGAGCCGACAACGGTCACCGCGTTCGATCCCCCAACGTTCACCGATCGGCCCCAGCCGTAGCGGCCGCCGGGGGACGAGGTCAGCTCGGTGGCTCCGGCCAGCCGGGGACGCCGGCGTCGCGCTGGACACCGCACGAGTTGAGCAGGCTGGAGACGAGCCGGTACTGCAGCGCCGAGGCCATGTACTCGAGGATGTCGGCGGTCGAGAACAGCTCGGCCAGCTCGCCCCAGGTCGCGTCGCTGACGCAGTCGTCGACGTGGAGGTCGTCGACCATCTGGAGCAGCGCCCGCTCCTCGGCGGTCCAGGCGTGCTGCTCGATCGGTCGGGTGAGCCAGTAGATCTCGTCCTCGGTGAGCCCGGCGTCGAGCCCGAACAGGGTGTGCTGGCCGAACTCGTAGACCGACTGGCAGTCCCATCCCATCCGGAGGATCACCAGCTCCCGCAGCCGGGGTGAGACGGACCCCTTGAACAGAAGGGCGACGCTGAACCGACCAACGCCCTTCGAGACGAGCTCGTTGTGGGCGAGCGTCGCGGTGACATTGACGGCGTTGACGACCGAGCTCTTCATGGCCGCCTCCGCCTCGGCCACGGCCGAGGGCAAAGGCTCGACCCGGGGGGTGGTCGGGCGACGGTGGTGCATGGTGCCTCCTTCCGCCCTCACCGGTCGGCGAGAGCATCGGCCAGGTCGAGGATGCGTCGAGCCTGGGTGAAGTGGGGGACGTCGACCATCTGACCCTCGAAGCGGAACGCCATCTTGCCTTGGGCCTGCTGGACGGCGAGCTCGTCGAGCAGCGACCGGGCCCGAGCGACGTCCTCCTCGGACGGCGTGAACACCTCGTTGATCACGTCGATCTGGCTCGGGTGGATGCTGATCTTGCCGGTGAAGCCGATCCAGGCGCCGTCGAGGCAGTCCTGGCGGAGCCCGTCCGGGTCGGTCACGTCGACGAAGACGGTGTCGAGCGCCTGCACACCGGCGGCGGCAGCCGAGACCATGCACGCCGTGCGGGCGTGCTCGAACAGCGGGAGGTACTTGCCGTCGGGGCCCCGGTTGCGCCGGGCCCCGAGGGCGGCGGACAGGTCCTCGGCTCCCCACGTCAACCCGTCGACTCGGGGCACGCAGGGGATGTCGGCGATCGTCTGGAAGCCGGCTGCGGTCTCGGTCCCGAGGATCACCAGCTTCACCGAGCCGCGGTCGTGGCCGTGCTGGGCTTCGAGGTCGGACACGACGCGGTCGATCATGCGGACTTCGTCGGGGCCGTGGACCTTGGGCACGAGGTAGGAGTCGGGAGGGTCGACCATCGTCGCCTCCATGTCGGCCCGGAACCACGGCGTGTCGATCGGGTTGATGCGGACCATCCGCTCCTGCGGCCCGAAGTCGACGTCGGCCAGCCATCCGGCGACGACACCCCGGGCCTCGTCCTTGTTCTCGGGGGTGACGGCGTCTTCGAGGTCGAGGACAAGCGCGTCGGCTTCGGTGGCCAGCGCCTTGTTGAGCATCTTCTCGTTGGCGCCGGGGACGAAGTGGGCGCAGCGACGTACGACCGCCATCAGCGGCGACCTCTGAGCGGGTAGGACATCCAATCGATCATGGCGTCGTGTTTAGCAGCCGGCGCCCTCCGCTGACTATCGTGGCGGCCACGAGCCGAGGGGGTGTCCGTGAGCACGCACGTCCGCTACATCGATCGCACCCGCGACTACTACCTCGGGCAGGGCTACGACAAGCCCTACGAGTGGGCCCACCACACCGAGGCCCCGTTCACGCCCCTGACCAAGCCGCTCGCGGAGTGCCGTGTCGCCCTCGTCTCGACGTCCGACATCGCTATCGCCGGCCCTGACGGCGACCGGGACCGGTCGAACGAGTTCGCCGTCGGGAACGTCTACTCGCTCCCGGTCGACACACCGGTCGAGAAGCTCTATTCCCGCCAGGAGCACTACGACCAGCACGCCACCACGCTCGATGACGTCAACGCCTACTACCCGATCTCTCGTCTCCAGGAGCTCGTGGCCCGAGGTCGGCTCGGGTCGCTCGCCCCTCGCTGCCACGGCGTCTACACCGGCTACTCGCAGCGCAAGACGGTGGAAGCCGACGCCCCGGAGGTACTGGACCGGTGCCGGGAGGACGGCGTCGACGTGGCTCTCCTGACGCCGGTCTGACCGGTCTGCCACCAGACCGTGAGTCTGGTTGCCCGCCATCTCGAGGCCAACGGCATCCCGACGGTGGTGTTCGGCACCGCCAAGGACATCGTCGAGCACTGCGGGGTCGCCCGGTTCGTGTTCGTCGACTTCCCGCTGGGGAACTCGTGTGGCCGCAGTTTCGATCCCGACCACCAGCACGAGGTGATCGAGCTGGGC
>JAOTYQ010000833.1 GCA_029861725.1 Acidimicrobiia bacterium
TCGGCCCCGTACTCTAACCCGAAAAGTTCCAGCACTACTTCGGCTATAACGTCTGAATACTCGGTCCACCAGCCACGTTGTTTGGCGAAGGACCAGAGACTACGAAGCTCTTCGGCAGCTACGTCGTCAATACCAAACATCTCTATGACTTGATCGAGTCTGTTGGCGGCGAGAACCGATCGGCTGTTTTCAACGGCCGACCAGTAGTTACGGCTGAAGCCGAGCTGGCTCGCTATAGCCTTGGGCTCGATTTCGAGCTCTATTCGGTACGCTCGGAGCCGAGACGCCAGTTCACGACGAGCGACTACCGGTGACTGGGGCGCCATCCCTCTGTTCTATACCTTTCGAGGATCTCAGGCCACGCATCACGGCACGACCGGAGCGCTCGGCATCACCGGTAAGCCGCCGACGCAACGACCTGGCCTCACCGTCGACCCTCTCCGCGGCCATGCCGGAACGTTTCCGATCCACGGGCCGTTCTTCTGGTTGAGCAGATCCGGACCGAAGGGACGATGCATCGCCGGGCCTGGCCGTGCAAGATGGGTGATGCCGGACGGTCTCGCCGACCGGCTCGGAGCTCGACGGAGGCATGGCACATGACGGAAACGACGAGCCAGAAGGCGCATTGGATGCCACCGCGATGGTTTGTTCGTTTCGCGTGGTGGATTCATGCTCAGCTGTACCGGCTGACGAGCGGGAGAAGGGGACTCCGTCGGCCGAGGCCTGATCAGTACGGTTTGATGCATCTGACGGCCATCGGACGCCGTTCCGGACAGAAGCGCTCCGTGATGCTCGCCTACGTCGAGGACGGCCCCAACCTGGTGACCATGGCGATGAACGGCTGGGACCCCGCTGAGCCAGCGTGGTGGCTGAACCTCCAGGCCAACCCCGAGGCACACGTCGAGTTGGTAGACGGTGAACGTGATGTGATCGGACGCATAGCGACCGACGAGGAACAACAACGCCTCTGGCAACGATGGACCGAGGTCAACCGGAAGCTCGACGAGTTCGCAGTCCGCCGTACGAACGGAACCACCGTCGTCATTCTGGAGCCCGCCCAGGCGGTCTCGTAGCTTGTCAGACAGTTACCGCCCGAGGACGGCACGACGCGAGCGGGCTTAAACGCGCGGCCGACCAGGGCGTTCGCGCTCGACCGGCGTACCTGGGCACTCCACCCGGGGCATCATGCCGGAACTGTTGTACCTCAGGCTTGCAGACTTCCCCTGGGCGGTTCTACTCGTTGGATTGCTCCTGTGAGCGCTCACAGCTCCTGGATGAATTCGTCGAGATCGACTGATCTCGGCCAGTTGAGGATCCGGCCATCACTGTCGATGTCCACGTCGACGATGTCGCCGAACTGGCCAGGCACCATCCCATGGGGCACATAGGAATACTCATCCAGCGAGGCCTAATCGAGACATGGCTGACGGCCTGAGCCCCGGACGGAGTGGGCGACACTCGTGATGCGCCGGGGTTGACATCAGAGCGCCAGGCCGAGCCGATCTACGCTGACCGGGTGACCATCGCCACCACCCATGCCGGAAGCCTGCCCCGACCACCAGACCTGGTGGCTGCGCTGAACGATCTCAGTCGAGATTCGACCGATGTCAGCGCTGCCGACCGGGTTGCAGCCCTGGTCGACGAGGCTGTGGTCCGATCGATCGACCGCCAGCGAGCTGTTGGTATCGATATCGGCAACGACGGCGAGCAGGGTCGGGAGAGCTTCTTCACCTACGTCCGCCATCGGATGACCGGGTTCGGGGCTGGGGATGGAACAAGCAGGACCTGGACGGACATGAGCGCGTACCCCGACTTCCTGGAACTTAGGCGGTCGCAGCTGTCCGGCCGACGTCGCGTCGATCTGGCTCGTCCGCCGCAGGCGGTGGGTGAGATCCGCTACGGCTCGACCGCTGCGGTTGAGGCCGATTGCCAACGGTTGGTCGAGCATCCCTTCGCTTCTGCGTTCATGACCTCGGCCTCGCCCGGCATCATCGTCTGTGCCATGCCCGATCGCTTCTATGACGACCGCCTCCGCTACCTCGACGCGGTTGGCAGCGCCTTGGCGGTGGAGTACAAGCACATCGTCGACTCGGGGCTGCTTCTACAGATCGACGCGCCCGACCTCGCCATGGAACGACATACGCTCTTCGGCGATCAACCGCTCCCGGTCTTCCTGGAGTTCGCTGAGCAGATAGTCGAGGTGATCAACCGGGCCCTCGATGGTTTGCCACCAGAGCAGGTGCGGTTGCACGTTTGTTGGGGTAACTACGAAGGTCCCCACGTACACGACACACCCTTGGCCGAACTGCTGCCGGTGCTCTACCAAGCCAATGTCGGTGGACTGCTGGTATCGGGGGCCAACCCCCGCCACGAGCATGAGTACCGGGAG
>JAOTYQ010000834.1 GCA_029861725.1 Acidimicrobiia bacterium
GGATGCGGATGCTCTGCCGACGGGGCAGGTACCAGAGCCGCTTCTCGCGGCGTAACGCCAGCGTCGGCCGCTTGCTGACTGCGGCCTGACCGGTCAGCAACGCGTCAGCGCCGATGTGCGCACGTCAGCGAGTGGGTGCGAACGCGCCCCTCACGACACGAAGCGGAGGACGACATGAACTCTCGTACGACCAGATGGGCGCTCGCGGGCGCGGCACTCGTCACGCTGGCCGCGGCATCACCGGCCGTGGCCGGCACTGCCGAACAGGACGACCCGGGCCGGGGCCGGCCGGAGGTGATCGAGATGGGCGACTCGCGGCTCAAGTTCGAGATAAACGACACCGACGGCGACGGCGGCGTGCAGGCCTTCATCGACGCCGACCAGTGGATCACGATGTCGATCCAAGACCCTGCCGGGCGCCGGATCTTCACGTCGAGCGCCAAGGGGCGCATGGCCGAACAAGGTGGCACCGAGCTGTTCCTCGAGAGCGCAGAGCCGCCCTTCACCGAGCTGTCGCTCGACGAACTGCTGGAACGATGGCCGGAAGGCGAGTACCGCTTCCGGGGACGCAGTCTCGACGGCGACGTGTACGTGGGAGCGTGGGATCTGAGCCACGACATCCCCGACGGCCCGACGCTCGTGGCCCCCATCGAGGGTGATGCACCTCAGGACCCCGACGCCACCGTCGTCGAGTGGGAGCCGGTCACTGCGCCGAACGGCAGTCCGATCATCGGCTATCAGGTGCTCGTTGTGCGCCCCGACACCGGCATCGACGCGCTCCCGAATATCACCCTCGACGTGATGATGCCACCCGACGCGACCAGCCTCGCGGTGCCGCCCGGGTTCCTCGATCCCGACACCGAGTACGAATGGGAGGTGCTCGCCATCGAATCCGCCGGCAATCAGACTCTGTCATCGTCGACGTTCACCACCAGCGGCTGAGCATCTCGTGACCTGATCGACGCGGGGACCGCTGTCACGAAACTGCACCGCCATGCTCGACCGAGCCGTTCCGCCACACCGCGGGGCTCGGTCGAGCGAGGTTGGGCTCGCCGGCCAGATTCCGCGCCGCTCTCATTTGTGCTCATGAGAACGGTCCGAGCTGCGAGTCTGTGGTTCGAGGTCTTCGAGTCGCGCCGGGAGCGCCATGTGGTATCGGCTGTGGGCATTCATACAACTGAGCCGGCCCCACTTCCTGGTCGGCGGATTCCTGATGTTCGGCCTGGGGGCAGCAACTGTTTCGTCGATCGGTGCCGCTGACTACGTGTGGGGGCAGGTCTTGGTCAGCTCGACGCAGCTCACCGCGCACTACGTCAACGAATACGCCGATGTGGAGCCCGACCGGCACGTCCAGCACCGCACGTTCTTCTCGGGCGGCAGCGGTGTGCTGGCCGAAGAGGTGCTGCCGGCGCGTACTGCCTTGTACGCAGCCTGGGCCTCGACGCTGGTCGCTGTCGCTACTGCCGTCTCGTTCGTTGATCGGAGCCCGTGGGTGACCGCGGTCGGCCTTGTCGCGCTGGGGGTGTCGTGGGCCTACTCGATCCCACCGATTCGGCTGCTCGATCGCGGATTCGGCGAGTTGATCACCTCGGCCGTCGTGGCCGGCGGTGTGCCGTTGATCGCCCCGCTGTCCCAGCACATGGTGACGGCAGAACTGTGGTGGTCGATCGCCATCCTCGTTCCGGTCCATGGATCGATGATCCTGGCCCTCGAACTACCCGATCTCGACAGCGACTCGATTGCCGGCAAACGGGTGTTGGCCGTCCGCCTCGGACGTCACTGCACTGAATGGCTGATCGTCGGTCTGGCCGCCAGCGGTATCGCGATCGGCGTCATCGGGATCACTGCCGGCGACCTACCGTCAACCGTGACACTGGCTGCAGTGGCGGTCGTACCGGCCGCGGTGATGGTCATGTCGATGACCACACGACGTCATGATGTGCTCACTGCGTCCGCCGTGACGACCTTCGTAACCGCCGGGGCGGGTCTGCTGGTCGGTCTGTCGATCTGACCTGGCGGTCCGCCTCCGGGCAACCTCGCCGGATTCGTCAGCACCGGATTCGCCGACTCGGCTCGCTGGCATCAGGTGGCGTAGGATTCGCCTTACGAAACCGGGGTGCTTCTGGGCGGACGGGTCCCGGATTGGCGCGCCCGGGAGAGAGCAGTGAAGCGAAGTATCGCAGTTGTCCTGGTGATGGTGCTGGCTTCGGCCACCCTCAGCACCCAAGCAGCAGCCCGAGAAGATCGAGATGGACCGGGCGCGACGGAGGCGAATGTCTCCCTCTCCAACTTCGGCATCGCCGACACGATGGCGCCGACGGTGACGGTCATCGTTCCCGAGAACGGAACCACCTACACGCAGGGCGCGACGGTGCCTGCCAACT
>JAOTYQ010000208.1 GCA_029861725.1 Acidimicrobiia bacterium
TCAGCCTCACCGTGTGCCGGATCCTCGCCCCGGGCATGGCTGCGGTGCCCCTGCTGGCCGGCGTGGCCACCGGCGACTGGTCACCCCGTCTCGTCGCGGCGATCGCCGGCGGCCTGTTGATCGCCGCCGTGGCCTACCTGCCGCTGGTCGGTGATCGGATGGTCAACGGCTCGGCCTACGGATCGGAGCGGCGGATGACACTGCGGCCACCGGCGTTCGTGCTGCTCGGCCCGGTCGAGCTGGCCTGGCTGGTCGTGTTCGCCGGCCTCGTGACCGGCCCGTTCCTCCTCGCCTCCGGCCGCACCGCGCTCGGTACGGTGGCGGTGGTCCTGGGTGCTGGTGCGGTCTGGCTCGGCGGTCGGGCCCTGCACCAGCTGGCCCGGCGGTGGGTCGTGTTCGTGCCCGCCGGCTTCGTGATCCACGACCACGTCATCCCAGCCGAATCGATCCTGCTCCGGCGGCCGAACGTAGAGTCGCTCGGCCCCGCACCCAGCCCGTTGGGCGACGACGCGGTAGACCTGAGCGGCGGAGCGAGCGGGCTCGCCCTCGAGGTCGTGGTCGATGAGCCGGTCCGGTTCTCCCGACGGATCGGCGGCGAGGTGGTGAGCACCGAGGCGACCCGCATCGTCTTCACCCCCACCCTTCCCGGCGCGGTGCTGACCGAGGCCCGGGTCCGCGCCCTCCGCATCGGCTGACCCCGGTCGTCCACGGTATTTGTGCGACGCACCACTAAGTCACGGCCGCTCTGGTCGAGCGGCCGCCTTGGTCAGGCGGTCGACGACGGCGGCGAGGAGCCGGCCTTCGGTCGGTGGCACGACCAGCAGGCGCTCGACCCCCAATCGATCGGCCTCGCGCAGCGCTCGGTACAGCTCGCGCCCATAGCCGTCGGCGTCGCTCGGGAGGTGCCACGACGGTTGATGGTCGACCACGACCGGGGCCACGATCCCGATCCGGTCCACCTCAGCCGACGGGATGACCGAGATCTCCGACGCGAGCTGGTCGGGCTCGACCAGCTCGACCGCAGCGTCTGGGGCGTAGTGCGACCGCAGCATCCCCGGGGCCCGGGCCTCGCCGCCGGAGCCGTCGAGCACCTCGACGCCGAGGGCGCGCTCCAGGTCGGCCTTGGTGACGGCTCCCGGCCGCAGCAGGATCGGCTCATCGCCGAGCACCTCGACGATCGTCGACTCGATCCCGACCGTGGTGGCGCCACCGTCGAGGACCACGTCGACCAACCCGCCGAGATCGTCGACGACGTGGGCGGCGGTGGTGGGACTGACCCGGCCGAACCGGTTGGCCGACGGCGCCGCGACCCCACCCCCGAAGCGACGCAACAGCTCGAGAGCCACCGGATGGTCGGGGACCCGCAACCCGATCGTGGGGCGCCCGCCGACCGTCTCGTCGGCCGCCTTCGCGGTGCGAGGCAGCACGACGGTCAGCGGGCCGGGCCAGAACGCCTCGGCGAGCAGCTTCACGTGCACGGCGAGATCGCCGTCGAGCCGGGCCCACTCCGCCACGTCGTCGGCCGACGCGAGGTGGACGATCAGCGGATGGCCCGGGGGCCGGCCTTTCGCTGCGAACACCGCGGCTACCGCGGCCCCGTCGGCGGCGTCGGCTCCGAGCCCGTAGACCGTCTCGGTGGGGAACGCCACCAGCCGGCCGCGGGCCAGGGCGGCGACGGCGACCTCGATATCGGGGGTGACGATCGTGTTGACCGTCACCGCGACCCGGGCTCCGGCGCCCGCACCGGCGACTCGGCGGGCCCGGCACCACCACCGCTCGTCCCAGGGTCGAATCCGTTCGGTGCCGCGCCAGCGACGCCCCCGCCTACCACGCGGTCGCCGACGTAGACGGCGATCGACTGGCCGGTGGCGACCCGGGGCTGGGGCCGGTCCCAAATGATCGCCCCACCGTCGAGCCGGCCCGGCCGCGGCGTGCCGTGGGCCGAGCACTGGAAGGCCAGCGGCCCGTCGACCGGCTGGTGCGACCAGGCGAGGCCGTCGATCCGCTGCCAGCTCACGAGCAAGTCGTCGCGTCGGCCGACCGTGACCACCCTGGCGGGCCGATCGATGTCGATGACATAGCGGCGACCGGTGTCGCCCCCGAGGTCGAGGCCGCGCCGCTGGCCGATGGTGACCAGCTCCACCGAGTCGACCGCCCCGACGTCGCGGCCGTCGGTGTCGACGAGCCGGGCCGTAGCCAACGGGATGCGGTCGCCGAGGAAGGCCTGGCGGCCGCCCTGGGAGTGGATGAAGCACACATCCTGGCTGTCGGGTTTGTCGGCGGTCGGAAGACCGAGGTCGGCGGCCTTGGCCCGTACCTCGCCCTTGGTCAGATGACCGACGGGGAGCAAGAGCCGGGCCAGCTGGGCCTGGCCGAGCATATGGAGCACGTAGGACTGGTCCTTGTCGCCGTCGGCTCCCCGGGCGATACGACGCACGGCGTCGCCGTCGGTGACGACCCGGGCGTGATGACCGGTGGCGATCGCATCGAAGCCGAGGGCATCGGCCCGGCGGAACAGCTTGTCGAACTTGATGTGGCGGTTGCACTCGACGCACGGGTTCGGCGTCTCGCCCGCAGAGTGGGCGGCGACATAGGGCTCGACGACGTAGCGGTCGAAGTCGTCACCGAAGTTGAACACGTGGTGGTCGATGCCGATGCGGTGAGCGACCCACCGGGCGTCGTCGACGTCGGACACCGAGCAGCACCCGGAGTCGCTCTCGCCACCCCAGAGCTTGAGGGTCACCCCCACCACGTCGTAGCCGGCCTCGGCGAGAAGCGCAGCGGTGACCGACGAGTCGACGCCTCCCGACATGGCGACGAGCACGTTGCCGAGCGGGCCCGCCATCAGCTTCGCTCCCGCAGTCTGGTCACGGCGGCCGGGACGGCGCGCAGCGCCGCATCGACGTCGACATCGGTGGTGCCGTAGCCGAGGGAGAGGCGCAGCGACCCGAAGGCCAGCTCACGGGGGAAGCCCATCGCCGCGAGCACGTGACTGGGGTCCATCGCCCCACTAGCGCACGACGACGCGGCGGAGGCCATGATGTCCTGCTTCTCGAGGAGGAACAGGAGCGCTTCGCTCTCGATCCCCTCGAAGCACACGTGGCAGATGTTGGCGGTCTTGATCGAGCGATCGACCGGACCGGGCCCGGCCGCCACACCAGACTCGAACACCCCGTCGATCGCCGCCCGGATCCCATCGGCCAGCCGATCTCGGAGGGCGGCGACCCGGGGCACCGCGCTCGGCCGCTCGGCCACCGTCTCGGCCGCAGCCACGGCCATCCCTGCGATGCCGGCCACGTTCTGGGTCCCGCCCCGTCTGTCTCGTTCCTGACCCCCGCCGATGAACAACGGTGCGAGCCGGGCCCGGTCGCGCACGACGAGGGCGCCGACGCCCTTGGGTCCGCCGAACTTGTGGGCGCTGATCGAGATGAGATCGGCATCGGCAGCGGCCTGGGCCACGTCGAGCCAGCACAGCGCCTGCACGGCGTCGGTGTGGATCAGCGCCTGGGGAGCACTGCGGCGGACGACGTCGACGACCTCAGCCAGGGGTTGGATGATGCCGGTCTCGTTGTTGGCCAGCATCACCGACACGATCGTCACCGGCGGGCCGAGCGCGGGATCGAGGGCGGCAGCGAGGGCGTCGAGATCGATCCGGCCATCGGGCCGGACCGACACGATGCGTCCGCCGTAGTGCTCGACGGTGTCGAGCACGGCATGGTGCTCGACCGCCGAGCAGACGGCGGCACCGCCATGAGCGTCGAGCGCCCCTCGGATCGCGAGGTTGTCGGCCTCGGTTCCACCTGCGGTGAACACGATCTGACCGGGAGCGGCCCCGAGCACCTCGGCCAGGGTCTCCCTGGCGTCGTCGAGCACCTGGTTGGCGAGCCGGGCCATCCGATGCGCCCCCGATGGATTCCCGTAGACCTCGGTGTAGAGCGGCAACATCGCCTCGACCGCGGCCGGCCGCACGGCGGTGGTGGCTGCGTTGTCGAGGTAGTGGACCATGGCTTCCAGGCTATCGATGCACCGCCGCCCACCGGGAGCAGAACCGCGGTGGCGAGCGCCCCTCGGGCCTCAACCCCGGGGCTGAACCGGTGGACCGGTCGGAGGGGGCAGGCGGCTGAGATCTACCGGTTGCCGGCCACCGTCGACGTGGACCGGCGGGCCGGGAGGCGGCTGCCATACCGCCGGCGGGGCGGTCGGAGGCGGAGGCGGCGGGGCCAGCGAACCGTCGTCGAAGCGGGCCTGGTGTGCGTGCAGGACCGACACGAGGAACCGCTCACCATCGAGCCCGGGCGGCCGCGGATTGCCCGTGTAGGCGGCGACCCGATCGGCGAGCAGCTCGCCGAGCTCCCACCGGGCGTCGGGCATCAGCTCACCGGCCCGGAGCAGGAACTCCCGGACAAGGGTGTAGTGGTGGGCGTCGAGACGGCTCGTGTCGAGGTTCCGGCTCACCCCTTCGGCTCCCTGGGCCGGGGCGAAGAACACCGGCGCCTGGCTCGCCCTCGGCTCCCGGATCACGATCGTGCCGGCCGCCAGGTCGCCGAGGCGCTGGCTTCGCTTCGTGAGCAGCACGAAGGACACGGCGATGAGGCCGCCCGGTGTGGGAAACCAGAAGTCGAACGTGCCGATCAGCGACCGGATCGCGGCGTGGCGGAACCGAACCGGGCCGCCCTCGATGGTGATCACCCGGATCCCGAACAGGCGCTTGCCCACGGTATGTCCGTCCCAGAACGTCTCGAGCAAGGCGGGGTAGCCGTAGAAGATCCCGAACAGCAGCACGACGATCGCCACCACGGCGAGCGCCTCGCTCACGAACGAGAGGAACGCGGCCAGGAAGATGGCGGCCAGCAGCCCGATGAACTGGATGAGCAGGTCGATCGCTTTGGCCAGCGTCCTCGATGCGATCCCGGCCGCCCGGAAGTCGAGCACCACCCCCTCGGGGGTCACGACCGTCAGGTGGTGCAGCGACCGGGCCGCCGAGGTGTCGGCGGTCGTGGGACCCCGATCGGGGCCGGAGGCTGCGCTGCGGGCGGGAGCATCGGCGGCCGGGGCGTCGGACTCGGTTTCCGAGCCGGGGTCGAGCTCGTCGACGGCGTCGTGTGCGCTCGTGACCACCTGCATCACCACTACCGTAGTGGCCGGTGGATCTCGACCGATTTCTGGCCAGCAACCGTCCCCGTTGGGACCGGCTCGCTCAGCTCTCCAAGCGGGCCCGCAGCCGACCGGCGAGTCTCACGCCGGGAGAGGTCGACGAGCTGATCGGCCTGTACGAAGAGGTCTCGACCCAGTTGAGCTTCGCCCGCAACCACTACGCCGACCCGTCGCTGACCAACGAGCTCAACATGCTCGTGGCCAACGCCAACGCCACGATCTACCGGCGCACCGCCAGCCCGGCCGCCGGGTTGCGCCGCTTCTTCACCGTCTCGTTCCCGGCCGCGGTCTGGCACATCCGCCGGTTCGTGGCAGTGGCGACGCTGGCGACCTTGCTGCCGGTGGCGATCGTCGGGATCTGGTTGGCCAACACCGAGGAGGCCTTGGCCTATGCCGCCCCGGAGGCCGAGCGAGCCGCCTACGTCGAGGAGGACTTCGAGGCCTACTACAGCTCGGAGCCGGCTGGGCAGTTCGCCACCGAGGTGCTGATCAACAACATCCAGGTGTCGTTCCTGGCGTTCGCCGCCGGTGTCCTGCTCGGCATCGGGTCGGTCTTCATCCTCGTGTACAACGGAGCCAATCTCGGGGTGGCGCTCGCCCTGTTCATCGTGGCCGGGGAGCAGCCCAAGTTCTGGGGGCTGATCCTGCCCCACGGCCTCCTGGAGATCTCGGCGGTCATCATCGCCGGAGCGGCGGGCATGACGCTCGGTTGGGCGCTGGTCGCTCCCGGGGAGCGCTCCCGGTCCGGAGCGTTCACCGACGCGGCGCGACGATCGGTCGTCGTGATCCTCGGGCTGATGGTGGCGTTCGTCACCGCGGGGATCATCGAAGGTTTCGTGACCCCGAGCGGGTTGCCGACGGTGGCCAGGGTCGGTGTCGGTGCCGCCGTCGAGGCCGCGTTCGTCGCCTACGTGGTCAGCTTCGGTCGCCGGGCGGCCGAGGCAGGACTCACCGGTCTCACCGGCGAGGAGCTGGAGGGCGAGACGGCCCGCGCCGTCCTCTCGGTCTGAGCGTTCTTGCGGCCGCGACGGCGTCTCGCAGGCCGGAGAGCGCGATGCCGGCAGCGAGTACCGACGCGATCACCGCCATCCATAACGGCGGCGCTTGATCCGTGTGTGGCTGGAGGCCCCCGTCGGCGCCCCACCAGCCGGCGAGGATGGGCACCAGCTGCGCCAGCATCGCGCCGTACACGATCGCCATCGCGCTGTGCAGCATCCGCTCGCCAGCGGCCATGCCACCGATCGCAGGCCGCAACCGGTCCTCGACGACGAAGTCGACGAGCGTGATCACGATCTCGGCCCCCAGCAGGCCGACGAGCACGGGGGTCGCCCGACCGGTCCAGGCCACCCACCCCAGCGAGCCGTAGACGACGACGTACACGGCGTCGCGGCCGGCGTGGAGCGCCAGCTCCAGCCGGAACGGTCCCGGGCGGGCGGGAAGCCGAACCTTCCATTCGTGGTACCAGAGCGTGTCGGCGGCGCCGAGGGTGCCGTTGACCAGTAGCAGGGCGACGACGGCGGTCACCGGAGGTCCTCGCTGGGCCGGCCGGCCGGGTGTAGCAGCCCCCGGTAGCCGGCGATGAGGCGGCCCCGGTGATCAGCGATGCGCACGTAGACCCGCAGCCCCGATCCCTGGCGACAGGTGTCGATGCTGATCCGGGGGCGGTAGCTGGGTGGCAGCGGCACGGTCCGACCCGCGACCCGCAGCCCCCACCGACGAGCGGTGACGCCGACGCTCCTGTCGGGCCCTGGTACGTCGAGCGTGGTGGCGAACTCGATGACCACCGGGCCGATCGTCTCGACGAGCCGGTCGTCGACGAGCTCGAGGCGAGTCCGGACCCGCCGGCCCCCGATGCGGCGGGTCCAGACCTCGACCGGTCCGGGGGCGATGTCGAGCCCCACCGGCACGGACCCCGGTCCGGGAAATCCGAGGGCCGTGGCCAGGAGCCGCCGCCAGCCCCGTCCCCGCTCGAAGGTGAAGCGCCCGAAGCCCGGAGCGATGGCGAGGCTACGCCCGGCAGTCGTTCGCACCTCGTCGGCAGCGGGCTTGGCGACCGTGGGTGGAGCCATTGGCGGTGGGGCCGGTGCGGTCATGGCGTCGTCACCACCAGAGCGTTGCGATCCCGCAGGACCGGCTCGATGCGGTCGGCGACGGCGGCCAGCAAAGGGAGGGGAACCTCGGGGTAGAAGTGATGCTCGAGGTGCCAGACGTGCCCGAACAGCAACCAGCGCGACAGCCGGCCCCGTACCGCGATGAGCGGGGTCGGCGCCGCTCGTCCCCAGTTGGTGTGGGGGCCGCGGGCGGCGAGGACGGCGAAGGTCGCATTGGCCAGGTGCTGGGTGCCGACGTAGGCGACGATGCCCCATCCCACCCGACCCACTTCGACGCCGGCCAGATGCGCCGCCGCCAAGCTCACGGCGAGCGCCGTAACCGCGACATGCCAGGCGATCTCGGCCCCCCGTCTGCGGCCGGTTGCGCTGGAGCCAGGGTTCCTGATCGCCCAGAGCCAGAGGCGGTATCGGAACAGCGGAGCCTCGGCCAGAAGGCGCCACCAACCGAGCGACTCGATGTACCCCTCCGGGTCGTCGGAGGTCGGATCGGTTTGGTGGTGCTGGAGATGGGTTCGTTCCAGTGCATGGCCGCTCTCCAGCAGCACGAGCGAGACCGCGGTCAACAACCTCGACCGGGTTCGGGCCCCGTACCGCAACGAGCCATGGATCAGGTGATGGATCGCTGTGAGCGACCACCCGTACAGCACCGGGACAGCGGCGAGCGCGGCGAGCCACCAGCCGGCCAACCACAGGCCGCTCACGGCTCCCGCGGCAGCGAACGGCCGTGTGGCGACGACCAGCCGGATCCAGCTGGTCGGTCGTACCTCGTCGCCGAGTCCCAGTTCGGCCAACGTCGGCACGTCGACCGCCGGTATCGCCCGCTCGGGGCTGCGCCCGACATCGACGGCCCACCAAGCCCCGGCCTCCCCCGCCCGCCTGCCCACGGCACTGCTCTCTCTCGCACTGCTTTCTCCCGCACTGCTGTCCACCGCACTGCTGTCCACCGCACTGCTGTCCACGGCACTGCTCCCGTCGTCCAATCAGCCGAATCGCCCGGAGCGGCGATCCGATCTTCCAAACGATCGTTTAGAACGTTCGTTTCCAGGCAGCTTGGAGCATGCTCGATCAGTTGTCAAACGATTGTTTAGTTCAATCGTTTGCAGCAATCGTTTGCAGACGGGCGCTAGGCTGGGGCGATGGCCAGATCAGGTCCCAAGCCGAGCGCCGCGGCCACGTCGGCCAAGCCCAGAAGCAGGGGCCGTGGCGCCAACTCAGAGGGCACGAGGGAACGGCTGCTCGCCGCGGCGCTCGAGACCTTGGTCGAGGAGGGCTATGCCTCGGCTAGCGCCCGGGCGATCGCGGGACGAGCGGGCTGCAACCAGGCGGTCATCTATTATCACTTCGGCGGCGTCGACGAGCTGCTGGCGAGTGCGGTCAACCGCAGCGGCCGCCAGCGCCTCGAGCGATACCGGGTTGCGATGGCCGAGCTCACCGATCCGGCCGAGATCATCACTACGTGGCGCGAGCTCCACCGCGAGGACATCCAGGTCGGCCACGTGCCCGCCCTGGTCGAGCTGTTGGGTGGTGTCGCCTCGAGCGAGATCTTGCGGGAGGGCCTCGGCGAGGCCGTCCAACCGTCGATGGACTTCATCACCGAGACGATCGGCCGGGTCGTCGAGGCGA
>JAOTYQ010000209.1 GCA_029861725.1 Acidimicrobiia bacterium
CACCGCCGCCGCCACCACCACCGCCCCCTCCTCCGGTCGACCTCGACGCCTTCGACCCGCCGACCGCGCCGGCCGTTGACCCACCCCTGGCCGAGGAGGCCTTGGCGGACGCAGCGCGGGTCGACCTCGACGCCTTCGACCCGCCCCTCGCCGATCCGCCCCTCGCCAGCGTCCCCTCGGTCACCGACGACCCATCCCAGCCCGACCCTGACCATCCGGACCTTTCCCCTCACGACCACCACCCTCTCGACCCAGCGCATCCTGACCCAGTCCATCTCGACCGCGACGTTCTCGACCCAGACCATCGGGACCCTTCCCTTCAAGACCGGTACCTTCCCGACCCAGACCATCCGGACCCATCCCTGCCCGACCCCCCGCTCGCCGATGACAGCGAAGCGCCCGAGGGGACAGACGAGCTGCTCCCGTCAACCGGCGACGGAGCCGCTGCCTCAGTGGAAGACGACCCAGGCGACCTCGTCGAAGATCTCGTCGAAGATCAGGTGGTACCCGACGACGGACCGGAGCGGCTCTCCTCGAGCGAACGCCTGGCGGCCCGGGCCACCACTCCCGAGCTCGGCCAGCTGGAGCTCCGCCAGATCGCAGGGCTGACGTCCGGCATCACGATGGAGCTCGAGCCCGATCGCTACGACTTCAGCCAGAGCGCTGAGGGCGTCGGCTTCCAGATCGAGGTCGACCAGAACGACCGGGCGGTCGTCTACCCCGGCTCGGCCGAGGCCAAGCTCGACACGATCGCGGTGACCGCGCCGGCCGTCATCGGCGCCGGCGTGCTCGACGTCGGCAGCGCCCGGTTCCTGGTCCGGCACCGGCGAGAGCGGAAACGGGCGACCGACTGGCTCGACCAGCACGATTCGATCGACCGGCGCGAACCACTGATCGAGGTGCCGGGCAACCTCGGGGTCGCGGCCGATGGGTCCGACGGATCCGAACCGCCGAGGCGCCGCCGTGGCCGGCGCCGGAAGCGCCGGGGGGAGGACGGCGAACCCACCCACCAGGCGCTCGACGTCGCCTCCTGGGAGTTCGTCGAACGGGTACGGGCCACTCGCATCGAGGTAACCGATCGCGAGCGCTATCTCCACCCCGATCCGGCCGAGCTCGCCGAGCGGGCCCGCCACCGGGCCCCGATCCTCGGTATCCGACCTCCCGGCCACCCACTGTTCGCCAAGGTCGGGGTGCTCGTCGCCGACATGCCGTGGATGCCCCGCTTCGACGACATTGCGGCCATACCCGACTCGCTCGGACCACACCTGAAACCGCTGATGTCGTTACCCTCCCTCCCGATCGCGGCCGATCTGATGATCGGTCCGCTGGGAATCGTCGGGAACAGGACCGCCACCGTCGCGTGCGCTCGTCACATCCTGGTATCGCTATTCGGGCTGTCGACGCCCGACCTGCACCTGCACATCGCCACCGACGACGACCGTATCGAGATGTGGGACTGGGCTCTCGATCTGGCTCCGCCTCGCCCGGTCGACATCGAATCGGGCTTCCCGGTGGTGATCGTCGACGGGATGGAGAACTACGCCGTCACCGGCCTCGACCATGCGCACGCCATCGATCACCAGGTCGGCGCCGTGATCCTGGCCGATGGCGTCGGGGACCTGCCGTCCTACTGCGGCACGGTGCTCCAGGTCGACGCCGCCGGCAGCGGGCTTCTGACCAATCACCTCGGGCACATCATCGCCGGCACTCCGATCGGGATCACCACAGCGTTCGCCTCGACCGTGGCCGACGACCTGCACGCGGTGATGGAGCGGCGCCACAGCCGCTGACGGTCGGCCGACGCCCAACCGGCCGGGGTTCCGAGCTCTAGTGGTTCATGCCTTCGACGTGATGCCGACCCTGGCCTCGGGGTTGGCCCACGACGGCCAGCGCTCGCGGCTCTTGGCTGCCAACCGATGCATCAGCTTGATCGCCCCGGGGTCGTCGTCACCTGGCCTGGTCTCGATGACGCCGTCGGAGATCATGGCCTCGATGATGGCTCGCCCGAGGTCGGTCCGTACGACCGTCAGCGTCCAGTCGGTCTGCTCCCCGATCCCGCCGGTCGAGATGTCGGCGTGCTCGGCGGCGAAGTCCGGGCAGAGATTGCAGCCCTCCCGAGTCCAGGCGTGGCACTCCTTGAGGTTGATCTCGTGATAGTCGCCGTTGCGCATCCACACCTGGAAGACGCCCTTGATGTTCATCTTGACGATGTCTTCCTTTGCCAACCCGTACTTCAGCCAGAAGAGCTCGTCGAAGAGGGAGTCGTCGAAGCTCTTGGAGCAGAGCAGACCGATGTTGAGCTTGATCGGGCGCGACACCTTCCCGACCTTCCGGTGCCACATGACCGGAGCGATCGACGTCTGGCAGCTCATCCCGACCAACGCCAGGTTCTCCAGGCCACGTTCACGGGCCTCGGTGAACGCGACCGTGTTGGCCGAGTAGGTGTAGCGGCTCCCGGCGCCGGCGAGCACCTCCTCGGCGTTGGTCGCCACCCCCGGCCTGGCCTTCCAGCCAGCGGCGTCGCCTTCGAGCATCGAGACGAGCGCACCGTCGATGATGTCGTTCTCCAGGCACCAGATCAGGATTGCCGAGACCAAGCCGCCGTCCTGACCCCGCTCGTACACGCCGTCATCGGATGCCCGGACGAGGAGGATGTCCTTGTAGATGCCCGAGATCTCATCGGCCTCTCGGGTCCGCCCGAACAGGTGCTCGTCGGCCTCCGTTTCCCACGCCCGGAACCGAGGACAGGCTCGGGTGCACGACGTGCAGCCCTTCTCGCCGTGAATGCAGTTCGCCACGCCGAGCTCGTCTTCGAGGTGGTAGGGCTTGTAGGCCCCCGGCTCGTGCTTGTAGCCGATCACGTCGTGGGGGCAGGCGATCACGCAACCTGCGCAGCCCGTGCAGAGGCCGGAGGTGATCACCTCGTCGTAGAGCTCCTTCCACTGGAACGTCCAGCGGCCAGATGCGGCCTTCGACGTCGAAGCAGGGGGCGCCGTGTCGGTCATGTGTCGGAATCTAGCGGTTGGACCCGGACCTTCGAAAGGCGCGGGGCAGGGGCCGGGACGCCGTCTCGGCGGGCGCGGACGGTGCTGGCCATCAGAGGTCGACCTCGTCGACGAAGCACTCGGCCACGAACCCGGCGATCACGTCGGGCAGGGAGGCGAGCCCGTCCACCTCGAGCGACTCCTCGAGTGCGACGAAATCAGAGAAGGCAACGTTCGCCTCGATCTGCTCGTAGGTGCACTCGCACACGTCCCGGATCATCCTGGGGTCGCTCCCCGGCTTGGTACAGGCGGTCAGGAACGCATCGCGGTTCTCGGCGCGGTAATCGGTGGCGTCGACGTCGGCCCCGCACGCGACTGCAAGAGCGCCGAGGCCGAAGCCGACGACGAGCGCCCGCACCACTTGACCGGTCACCACACCTCCTTGGTTGGCTCGTCACCGGGCTCTGGGCGCCAGCTCGATGTCCGGACCAGCCCCAAGTATGACCGAATCTCACGGGTCGCCGTAGGCGACGGTGCTCACGGGTCGCCGTAGGCGACGGTGCTCACGGGTCGCCGTAGGCGACGGTGCTCACGGGTCGCCGTAGGCGACGGTGCGAGCGCGGCGAAACACGGCGTCGAGCATGTCCTCGGTGAGCTTGCCGGTGAAGGTGTTCTGCTGGCTGACGTGGTAGCTGCAGATCACGAGCCGGCCGGCTTGGTCGGTCACCTCGACGCCGTGACCGAACTTGGGGCGAGGCCGGATGCCGAGATGCGTGCAGAGCGCCTGGTAGGCGAACCCGCCGAGCGCGACGAACACCACCGGATCGAGGAGCGCGAGCTCCCGTTCGAGGAAGGGCCGGCAGGTCTCGCGCTCGGTCGGCGTTGGCTTGTTGGCGGGCGGGGCGCATTTGACGGGGGCGGTGATCAGCGCGCCGATGAGCCGGAGCCCGTCGTCGATATCGGTGCTCGTCGGTTGGTTGGCGAACCCGGCCCGGTAGAGCGCCCGGTACAGCCACTCCCCGGAGCGGTCCCCGGTGAACATCCGTCCGGTGCGGTTGGCGCCGTGGGCTGCCGGGGCCAACCCGACCACCACGACCTTCGCCTCCGGGTCCCCGAACGGGGGGACCCCCCGGCCCCAGTAGTCCCAGTCGGCGAACGCCGCCCGCTTCTCCACGGCCACCTGCTCCCGCCACGCCACCAGCCGCGGACAGGCCCGGCATCGGCTGACGTCGTCGGCGATGGCCTCGAGGGAGTCGCTGGATGTCGCGCCCGCAGCGTCAGAGGTCACGGTCGGAACCGTAGATAGCGTAGGGGCCGATGGCACGCCCCAAGGCCCGGAAACCAACGACCGTCCTCCTCGTTCGCCACGGCCAGACGCCGACCACCGGTCAGGTGTTACCAGGGCGGGCCAAGGGGTTGAGCCTGGCAGAGACGGGCATCGCCCAGGCGGAACGGGCGGCCGAGCGCATCGCCGGCCTCGGCAAGCGGAAGGTGAAGGCGGTGTACGCCTCGCCGATGGAGCGCACGAAGGAGACCGCGGCGCCGATCGCCAAGGCTCTCGGTTTGCGGGTCACGGCCAGGCGGGGACTGATCGAGGCCGACTTCGGGGCGTGGACCGGCCGCAAGCTCGCCGACCTCATGAAGAAGCCGGAGTGGCAGCAGGTCCAGCGCTACCCGAGCGGGTTTCGCTTCCCCGACGGCGAGTCGTTCTCGCAGATGCAGGAGCGGATCTGCGACACCATCCAAGCGCTGGTGACGAACCATCCGGGGCAGACGATCGTCGCCGTCTCCCATGCCGACCCGATCAAGGCGGCGGTCGCCGACGCCATGGGCACGCACCTCGATCTCTTCCAGCGAATCGTGGTTGGCCCGTGCTCGATCTCGGCCATCATGTACACGCCGTCGGGCCCCGTCGTGCTCGGCGTCAATTCCCTGGGCGACGATCTCCGCGCCCTCGTACCGAGCTAGCCGCATGAGCGAATCCTACGAATTCCGAGAGGTCACCCACTTCACGGCCGGGGCGCTCGGCGAGCCCGGCCAGCGAGTGTTCTACCTCCAGGTCGGCGACGAGCGCGGTCACGTCTCGGTCCGGTTGGAGAAGCAGCAGGTCCGCGCCCTCGCCCAGTTCCTCCGAACGGTGCTCGAAGACCTCCCCGAGCCGGCCGGTTCCAACCCCGAGCCGATCGAGCTCATCGAGCCGACCGTCGCCGAGTGGGTGGTCGGGCAGATCGCAGTCGGCGTGGCCGAGGCCGAGGCCGAGGTGGTGCTGGTGGTCGACGAGCTGGTCGAAGAAGAAGAGGACGACGACGAGGAAGACGGCGACGACCTCTTCGAGTCCGAGCCGGCCGGGGCCCGGATCCGGGCCCACATCAACGTGGTCCAGGCCGCGCAGTTCATCGTCACCGCCGATGAACTGATGACCAAGGGACGGCCGCCGTGCAAGCTTTGTGGCCAGCCGCTCGACCCGACCGGACATGCGTGCCCCCGCCTCAACTGAGAGAGTTGTCCGGTGTCCGCTTCGCCGCCCTCTGAGCCCGGTGAGACCTCGAAGCCGGCGTCCGCATTCGATCTCGGGGTCGACGAGCTGATCGAGCTCCTGGAGCAGGGCGAGGTCGAGATCGAGGGCCGGATGCCCTACAGCTCCAACGCCACGTTCCTGGTCACGGTCCACGACGGAGACGGTCGACGTCACCGGGCGATCTACAAACCCGGCCGCGGGGAGCGCCCGCTGTGGGATTTTCCGCCCGATCTCTACAAGCGGGAGGTGGCTACCTACTATCTCGCCCGGGCTCTGGGCTGGCTGGTCGTCCCGCCCACCGTCATCGGCTCGGGGCCTCACGGGGAGGGCTCGGTGCAGGCGTTCGTCGACGCCGACTTCGCCGAGCACTACTTCACCCTGCTCGAGAGCGGCGTCGGGCTCGACGACCTGCGTAGGCTGTGCGCGCTCGATCTGATCTCCAACAACACCGACCGGAAGTCGGGTCACTGCCTGCTCGGGCGCGACGGCAGGGTGTACGGCATCGACCACGGCCTATCGTTCCACGCGCAGTTCAAGCTCCGGACCGTGATGTGGGACTTCGTGGGCGAACCGGTCCCTCACGACGTCTTGGAATCGATCGAGCGGTTCGTGGCCGACGGCCCCCCGGTCGAGCTGCTGTGCTTGCTCGATGCCCTGGAAGCCGACGCGATGATGAGCCGGGCCAAGGCCCTCCTCGACGCCGGCGAGTTCCCCGACGACGACACGGGCGGCCACCGCTTCCCCTGGCCGCTCGTCTGAGGAGGTGCGCCGACGGGCGCACCTCACCCGTCCTCGCCTGGCCGGGCAGGTCCCGGATCCAATACCGTTGTCTCTTCTCATGTACATGAGGAGAGAGGAGCTCCGTTGTCCACCGAGACGCCGGAACAGATCGAGGACCTCACAGGCGCGTTCATCGACGAGAACTGGGATCCCGGCATACCCGTCCGTAAGTGGTGGGCCAGGCTCGCATCGGCCAGGCTCGTCAATACGACCCTCCCCGAGGACGCGGGAGGCCGGGGCTGGACCGGGGCCCAAGCCACCGTGGTCAACCGTGTTCTGGCCGATCGGCGGGTCGTCGGACCGCCGGGCGGGCTCGGCATGCTGCTAGCGGCGCCGACGATCGCCACCCACGCCACGCAAGAGCAGATCGAACGTTGGGTTCCGAGCATCCTCGATGGAACCGAGGCCTGGTGCCAGCTCTTCTCCGAGCCGGGAGCCGGGTCCGACCTCGCCGGCCTCCAGACCAAGGCGGTCCGCGACGGCGACGAGTGGGTCATCACCGGACAGAAGGTCTGGACCTCCCACGGCCACGAGGCCGACTGGGGGATGTTGATCGCCCGCACCGACCCCGATCTCCCCAAACATCAGGGAATCACGTACTTCGGCTTCCCGATGGCCCAGGACGGCGTCGAGGTGCGGCCGCTCACGGAGATGACCGGAAGAGCGCTGTTCAACGAGGTGTTCATCTCCGAGGCCCGGGTGCCCGATGCCAACGTGATCGGTGGCCGCGGCAACGGGTGGCGCGTCGCCAATACGACGCTGACGTTCGAGCGGGCCGGGATCGGCGGCGGCCACGGCGGCGGGTTCGGGGTCGCCGCCCCCGGACGGATCGCCGGTCACCTCGACCGTCCGGTCGGCGAGTTCCTCGGCAAGCGGGGCTCGATCTCGGTTGGGGCGGTCGGGCGGCGGGTGCTGCATCTGCTCAGCGAAGAGGCGCGGGCTCGGGGCAAGGCCGCCGACCCGGTCGTGCGCGACGGCCTGGCCCAGCTCCACATCCTGCACCGGCTGGCGGCGATGACCACGAAGCGCCAGGCGGCCGAGCGCCGCAGCGGCCGTGCACCGTCGGGTCTCGGCGCTGGGGTCGAAGGGAACCTGGCCAAGATCCTGAACACCAAGATCCTGCACCAGGCCCGCGATCTCGCCGGCCAGATCCTCGGCCCCGACGCGGCGGTCGTCGGCCACGACGCCGCTACCGAAGGGCTGCTCCAGGAGCTCATTCTGTTCTCACCGGCTCCGCCGATCTACGGAGGGACCGACGAAGTGCAGCGAAACGTGATCGGTGAGCGGGGCCTGGGCCTGCCCAAGGAACCGGGGCCGTCGAAGGACACACCGTTCAGCGAGCTGCCGAAGTAGCGAGCGCCGGTCGATCGGCGCACCATCATCAATCGGCGCACCATCATCAATCGGCGCACCATGATCGGCCCTCCCGAGAGACCAGCAGCTCGAACTCCGCTTCGAGCTGGCCGAAGGCGATCCGTTCGGCCTCTGACGTGAACGCGAAATCGTCGCGGTCTACCGCCAGCTCGACCGCCCGTGACATCTCGGCCAGCCGGTGCTCGGCCACCGGTGCGCTCCGTGGCTCGCTCGCCGGTTCGGTGACCGAGCCGGCCGTAGGACTCGTTGTGCTCACCCGTCGACCGTACGCGAGCGGTGTGACAGCCAGCGTCACCGGCAGGGCAGGCGGGGCGGCCGGCGCCGGGCAGATGGCCCCCTAGCCAGCCCCGAAGTAGCGTCGGATCAGCAGTTGGGGCCCGACGGGCCCGGACGACAGGAGCCCGATATGACCTACGAGCAGATCCGCTACGAGCAGCAGGATGACCTGGCGGTGGTGACCCTCGATCGCCCCGAGCGGCTCAACGCATGGACCGGGCGCATGGGCAAAGAGCTGAGCGACGCCTTCGGGCGGGCCAACGCCGAGCGCGCGATCGGCGCCATCGTCGTCACCGGCGAAGGTCGCGGGTTCTGCGCCGGCGCCGACATCCAGGACAGCTTCAAGCGAGACCTCGACCGGCACGACGCCGCCGCCGAGTCCCCGGCCGACGAGCCGGCCCGGGAGCGGGAGCTCCCGGACTGGGTGCAGCTGTGCCGGGCGTCCAAGCCGCTCGTGGCGGCGGTGAACGGACCGGCGATCGGTGTCGGCTTGACGATGATCCTTCCGTTCGACCAGATCATCGCATCGGATCGAGCCAGGCTGTCGTGCCGGTTCGTCAAGATGGGCATCACTCCGGAGCTGGCCAGTAGCCACTTCCTCGTGAGCCGGATGGGTTGGGGAGGGGCCTCGGACCTCGCCCTCACCGGACGCATCGTCGACGCGGCCGAAGCGCACGCGCTCCGACTGGTCGACGCCGTCGTGCCCCACGACGAGCTACTCGACGCGGCGACGGTCAAGGCGAGGCAGTTCAGCGCCAACCCGGACCCCCAGCTTCGGATGATCAAGGAGCTCCTCACCGAGAACGCGGTCGAGACCGACCTCGACGGCGTCCAGCGGCGTGAGATCGCCGCGCTCGACGCCGCGCTCCGCACCCCCGAGCATCGCGAAGCGGTCGACGCGTTCCTGGCCAAGCGGGAGCCGCGGTTCCGTTGATCGCGGCGGCCGACGCCGC
>JAOTYQ010000835.1 GCA_029861725.1 Acidimicrobiia bacterium
CTGACGGGAACGCCCGGGCCGAGCGCTTGCTGGTGTTCGCGCCGGCTACCGAGCTCCACGGTTTCGATGCGATCGGCGGACTGCCGTCCGACGGGGCCGTTCTGTCGGTCGGAGCGGCCAACGAGCTCGGCGTCGGCGCCGGCGACTCCTTCGAGATCCGGGCCATCGACGGAACGGTCGGACGGGTCGAGGTAGCAGCCGTCATCACCGAGGCCTTCGCCGGCTCGAGCTACTTGTCGACCGATGCCTGGAGCGCGATCGGAGGCCCCTCACCGAACGCCCTGGCGGTAGGGCTCGACGACCGTGAGGCCCACGCCGGGGTTCGGGCCGAGGTCGCCGCCCTCGACGGAGTGGAGCGCATCAACGATCAGGTCGCCACCGCTGACCGCGTCGAGGAGCTGCTCGCCGCCAGTCGGTTCTTCGTCGGTTTCATTCTGCTGTTGGCTGTCGCCATGGCGGTCGCGCTCATCTTCAATGCGCTGGCGGTGACGATCGGCGAGCGCGAGACCGAGGTCGCCACCCTGCAGGCCAACGGCGTCGGACGGGGCTGGGTGCGGCGCACGATCACGGCCGAGAACCTCGTGACCGTCGTGCTCGGCGTCGGCCCCGGCATCGTCATCGGGTGGCTGATGGCTGGCCTCTTCGTCAGCCAGTTCTCCACGGAGCAGTTCCTCCTCGACCCGGTGCTTCGGCCGATGTCGCTCGCCGTCGCCGCCGGCTTGCTCGTGGCGTGCGCCCTCGCTGCCCAGGTCCCGGGCCTCAGGCGACTCGATCGGCTCGACCTGGCCAGCAAAGTCCGCGAACGGGCCCTGTAGGTGTCCCCGCTGGCGACGTCGCTTCGGGCGCGGGTTCCGCTCCCGAACCTCCGGGTCAACCGCCGTGATCTCGGACGTGACCTGCTCGCGGGGTCTCTCCTGAGCGCCTTCCTGGTCCCGGTCGGCATGGGCTACGCCCAAGCGTCGGGCCTTCCGCCGATCTACGGATTGTACGCGACCATCGCCCCGATGGCCGTCTACGGCCTGCTCGGGCCGTCGCGGCTGCTCGTGCTCGGACCGGACTCCTCGTTGGCCCCCCTCATCGCGGCGACCATCCTGCCGTTGTCGCAAGGTGATCCGCAGCGAGCAGCGACGATAGCCGCTGCGCTGGCGATCGGCACCGGCCTGCTCGCCTTGGCCGCCGGACTGGGCGGCCTGGGTCTCCTGACCGAATTCCTCTCGCTCCCGATCCGGCACGGATACCTGGTCGGTGTTGCCATCGTCGTCGGGGCCGGACAGCTGCCGGTGCTGCTCGGGATCGACGCTGCGGGCGACACGGTTGCACGACTCGGCGACACGTTCGTCGGCCTCGTTCGCCTCGAGTTCGACGGCCTCACGGCGGCCGTGGGCATCGGGTCGCTGGTGAGTCTCGTCGTGCTGGGTCGTCTGCGCTCGAACCTCTTCGCCGTCGCGGCGACCGTCGCCGTGGCCACCGTCGCAACTCGCATCGCGGGGTCGGCCGCCGCGCTCGATGTCGTCGGGACGCTGCCCAGAGGCGCCCCGGCGCCGACGATCCCGGCACTCGAGCGGAGCGACCTCGGCCCGGTGGCGATCGGCGCGATCAGCATCGCCGTGATGTCGTTCACCGACACGAGCATCTTGTCGCAGTCCTATGCGTCCCGAGAAGCCCGCCGGGTCGACCCGAACCGGGAGCTCGTCGCACTCGGGTTGTCGAACGTCGCTTGCGGGTTCTTCCAGGGCTTCCCGGTGAGCGGCAGCTCCTCCCGCACGCCGGTGCTCGAATCGGCCGGTGCCCGCACCCAGGCCGCTGGCCTGGTGGCTGCGCTGGCCGTCCTCCTCCTCATCAGTGTTGCGCCCGGGGCCCTGGCGACGTTGCCGCTGGCAACCCTGGCGGCGGTGCTGATCGTTGCCGTGAGCAGGCTGGTCAAGCGCCGAGACGCCCGCCACCTCCTGCAGTCGCGGCCTCGAGAGTTCGTGTTGGGGGTGATCTGTGTGGCCGGTGTGGTGATCGCCGGCCCGCTGTGGGGGATCGGCCTCGCCATCGCTATCTCCGTCTTGCTGTTCCTCCACCGATCATGGCGGCCACACACGACGATCCTGGTCCGGGTCGACGGGCTGAAGGGGTACCACGATGCGGAACGCCACCCCGAGGGTCGCCAGATTCCCGGACTCCTCCTGTACCGATTCGACGCGCCGCTCTTCTTCGCCAACGCCGAGGTGTTCCGTCAAGATTTGATGGCCAACGTCGGCGACGCTGGCCCGGGACTGAAACGCGTGATCGTGACAGCCGAACCGATCACCGACATCGACGCCACCGCGGATCACACCCTCGTCACCATCCATGACGAGCTGAGTGAGCGCGGCATCGAACTGGGGTTCGCC
>JAOTYQ010000210.1 GCA_029861725.1 Acidimicrobiia bacterium
CGACTCGACGATGGTGGCAGCTCACCGCTCCGGATGCGAGTCGACGGAGCAAGTTGTGGCCGTCGGCAGCGGTGACGACGTCGCCTCCCTCCCTATGGGCACGGATCGCCGGCCCGGAGCCAGCGTGGCCTGGCTGTTCGTCACCGTCTACCGTGCGGACATGAGTTTCCGGACCCACCGCCGTCAAGCGGCGCGTGTCGTAGTGCTCGATCGTGCCGATCGCGTGCTGCTCATCGAGTCGAGGGACCCGGCCGATCCCGCCAACGGCTCGTGGTGGGAGATCCCCGGCGGGGGCATGGACCCTGGCGAGTCGTCGGCCGCCTGCGCCGCCCGGGAGCTGCGGGAGGAGGCAGGCATCGTGCGGGCCGAGATCGGCCCGGTCGTGTGGACCCAATCGGTGCAATTCACCTTCGCCGGGTTGTTCTTCGATCAGGACGAGTTCATCCACGTGGCCTGGACCGACCAGACCGAGCTGGCGGCCCCCACACTCGAGCTCTTCGAGGCGATGGCCTTTCAGGGTTCGCGGTGGTGGACCGTCGACGAGGTGGTGGGGGCCGACACGGCATTCCTGCCGCCGAGGTTGCCCGAGTTGTTGCCGGCCCTAGTCGACGGACGGCTCCCCGACCCCCCACTCGACATCTCCCCCGACCGGCAGTAGTCGCTGGTGGTCGGAGCTCGCAGGCTCCCCGGCACAGTCCGACCGTTCGGCAGAACCCTGCGGTCAGCGAGAGACCGATCAGAAGTTCGAGTTGACCCCGAGTATGACGATGACGTGCGCTCCCTCGATCGGCACGCCGGGATCGCTCGGCATCGGGGCGATCTGCGTCGGCTCCAGGCCGAGGACCTCGGCCACCCGAGCGGCGTCGGCCACGTAGCCGTCCACGTAGTAGGCGACGCTGTCGTCCATCGTCGGCCCGTTCTTCGGAGACAGCGCCGGGTAGCCGGCCGCCTCCAATGCCTCGGTCCCAGCGCCGGCGACCCCCGGCCGGCGAGCGCCGTTGCCGACCCGGACCGTCACCTCACCGGGAGGTCGGGCCTCCGCCACCGTCGGTTCGGCTGTATCGTCGCCACCCTCCTCGCTCGTCGGGTCGCTCGTCGTCGTCGCGCCGGCTGCGAAATCCTCGGACTCGATGGAGGGCTCGTCGGAGGAATCGACCAGGCCCTCGTCGACGGTCGAAGCCAAGCTACCGGCCGCCGTGACCAGCCCGTAGCCGAGTAGCAGCACGGCCCCGGCGAGCATGATGGCGTTGAGCACGTCGTGCCGCTCGATGCGGTCGACTACCACGCTACGGCTCCAGGAGGTCTGTTGTGGCGGGAGCTGGCGTCGCCTGCCGGAGGGCGAGCACCGGCCGCCCGGGTCGTCGTCATGGCGCCAAGGCTAGAGCAGCGGCTCGGGCGTGCGGTGGCAATGCCGAGCGGTTTCTCCGCCATCGTTGGCCCTGCTGCTCGCTCGGGCCGTTCGGCCCGGCAACCGGTGATTTCCGGTCCAATGACGCACCGGATCGGCGGGCCTCATAGCATCGGGCCGTCCGGACCGACTTCGACGGGAGACAGACGTGGACTTCGCCATCCCCCAAGACATCCAGAAGCTGTTGGACGATCTGGATCGCTTCATCGAGGACGAGATCAAGCCACTCGAACGCCAGAACGACAACATTCGGTTCTTCGATCATCGCCGGGAGGACAGTCGGACCGACTGGGATCGCGACGGATGGCCGAACCCCGAGTGGGAGGAGCTGCTTCGCGAGATGCGACGGCGGGCCGATGCCGCCGGCTTCCTCCGCTACCACCTCCCCGCCCGCTTCGGTGGACAGGACGGCTCGAATCTGGCGATGGCGATCATCCGCGAGCACCTGGCGACGAAGGGCTTGGGCCTTCACAATGACCTCCAGAACGAGAGCTCGATCGTCGGGAACTTCCCCACCGTCCTGATGATGGAGAGGTATGGGACGGCGGAGCAGCAGGAGTACTGGATACCCAAGATGCTCGAGGGCACGGCCCGGATCGGCTTCGGCCTGACCGAGCCCCTGTTCGGTACCGACGCCACGAGGATGGAGACGAGCGCCTATCGCGACGGCGACGAGTGGGTCATCAACGGAGCGAAGCGGTGGAACACCGGAATGCACGCCGCTACCCACGACTACGTCTTCGCCAGGACCTCCGGGAACCCGGGCGAGGCCGAGGGCATCACGGCGTTCATCGTTCCGGTGGACAGCCCGGGCTTCACGGTGCAGTTCATGTGGTGGACCTACAACATGCCGACCGATCACGCCGAGGTCACCCTCGACGACGTCCACGTGTCCGACCGCGACATCCTCGGCGAAGAAGGCCGAGGCCTCGAGACCGCGCAGCTGTTCGTGCACGAGAACCGGATCCGGCAGGCGGCATCGAGCCTGGGCGCCGCCCAGTACTGCATCAACGAAGCGGTCAAGTACTCCCGGGAGCGCATGGTGCACGACCGGGCCCTGGCGTCGAACCAGGCGATCCAGTGGCCCCTCATCGAACTGCACACCGAGGCGGCCATGCTGCGCGAGCTGATACGCAAGACGGCGTGGCAACTGGACCAGGTCGAACACGGCACGGAGATCTCCGACAAAGTGGCGATGTGCAACTACCGGGCCAATCGCCTCGTCGGCCAGGCGGCGGATCGGGCGATCCAGACCCACGGTGGGATCGGCTACAGCCGCCACATGCCCTTCGAGCACATCTTTCGCCACCACCGCCGGTACCGGATCACGGAGGGCTCGGAGGAGATGCAGATGCGGCGCGTCGGCCAGTACCTGTTCGGGTACGGGGGAACGACCAACGAGCTGTTCGAGACGCCATCGTTCGCCAGCCGGTTCAACTCCGTCCAACGAGGCCAACCGGCCTCGTGGCTGGACTGAACGAGGAACTCGACCTGGGTCGCTGCCAGCGGGTGAGGCTGCGTGGTCGGCCCCGCCCGGGTGTGTGGTGGGTGCGACCTCGGCGTCGAGGTGATTGAGGGCGGGGGTGGGCGGTGGGATCTCTCGTTCCAGGGTACCGTCTGGTCGCCACCCTTTCAGTGACCGATCGGGCGCCATCTCCAAGGTCCACCCCCGATCGTGAATCCGCTGATTAGCCTGCTCTGTCGAGAGTTCGGCAGAACTATCACGAAATGGCGCGCTCGGGTTGCGGCGTTGCGGGACAGATGGAGCGATCGGAGAACGGCTACTGCAGCCGGCCAGCCCAGGTCGACTGCTCGTTCGATTCGATCTGCGAAACCTGAGAAATGCTCGACATCGGCGGACCGATCCATCAGCATGTGAAGCGATTCAGCAAGCAGATCGAGAAGGGCGACCGCCGCATGCGCTCAAACCGCTTCCTGTTCACTGCCGTCATCACTGTCGTGAGCCTGATGCTCGCCGCTGTAGCGACCGTCTCCGACAATGGCACCGAAGCCGTCGACACAGCGCAGGACCGAGGCTCCCGCACCTGGCGCATGGACCTCCATCCGACGACCGGATTCAACGACCTGTGCGGCGCTCCCGTCTTCGAGGGCGCCCCCAACATGACGTTCTCTGCGGCGTACAACCCCAACGGCCCAGACCCGATCGAACTGACGCCCGAGTTCTGCGAAGAGAATCCCGAAGCGTGGATGGGTACGTGGGCCAACCCCGAGTTCTACGCTGCCAACGGTTGGCCCCTACCAGACCAACGATTGCTGAACATCCCTTACCACCAGATTCCGATTCCCGGTGTCGAGTGGGACGGCACGCGGGCCCAACTCCAAGACGAGGGTCCAGGAAGCATCGGCCCGTTCCCCCCGACGCGGTCCACGCCGAACGAACCGGAGACGATCGCCTCTTTCACCGCCGTGTCAGGGCGCATGTCGCTGCGATGTCACACGGACGGCACCGCCACCGTCCGCATCCGGGCTCGCGGATACAAGCCCAACTCCGTTCTGACCGTATGGATGGTCTGGGGATTCCCGCCTGACTCGGGATTCCCACCGGTCGTGCCACGGCCTCTTGGTGGGGTCCCGAACACCACCGACGCCGACAAGCACGGTCGCATGAGCTTCGAGAGGGAACTCGGGTTCTGCCCCATGGAACCCCAGCCTGGCCCCGACGGGGTGACGATGATCCCGCTGGCGGTTGACCTAGCATCCCACCCCGACGGGGTCGGCTATGGCGGCTACCCCGAGCACCCGCTAGCCGAATTCACCTTCATCGACCCCGACACCGGAGAGAGATTCACGAGCCGCGGCGTCGGTGCCGGAATAGTCGGCATGGACCAAGGGGCGTTCCCGCTTCTCATCAACCAGCCCCCACCAAGCCCATGACTCGAGGAAGCGGCGTCGGTCCGTGAAGCGTTGGCGGCCTGGAACTCAGACTTGGGAGAGCGGGTCACCCGGAGTGTGAAGCAAAAACGAGGTTGAGCTCGTCGAGTCCATAGGGGCAGACAGGGTGATCGACGCTGCTCAAGAAGACTTCACAAAACGGCGAGGTCTACGACGTGGTCTTCGACGCCGGCATGGAACAGACTGGATGACGGAGGCCCGCACTACTTGGCCCTGGTGATCTGGTCGCTGGATCACTGCCTCATGGTCTGCCGGTCGAGGACCTTGGCCCCTACATCTGCGGCGATGCAACTGCGACCGTGGAGACCACGGACAGACAACCATGGCCCGAGGAGGAGACAATGGTGCAGGAAGTACCAATGAACACCGGGGCGACAAACAACACCGGTGCGCCGCTACCGACACCAACGGAAGCCGAACTGCGCGAGATCGCCATCAAGCGACTCAAGAAGAAGCGCGACTTCCGCAATCATCTCTTCACCTATGTCGTGATCAACACGATGCTTTGGTCTATCTGGATTATCGCCGGTGTTGTCGAAGCCTGGGCATTCCCCTGGCCCCTGTTCCCGACGGTCGTCTGGGGGCTGTTCGTCCTTGGTCACTACCGCGACACATACCTGCGAAATCCGTTCCGCGAAGAACGCGTGCAACGCGAGATCGAGAGCCTCAGGGCGGCCTCACGGACGCACCCAATCGATACGTACGGTCTCGAGGACTGAGAGCTCTGATGGCCGAGGCGCTCAGGGCGCGAGGAGCCTCGCCCGGGTGAGGAAGCCCGTATGGGCGACCATGCGGTGGTCGGGGCGGACCGCCGCGCCGTCGATGTGCCAGGTCCGGTTGAGGACCTCGGTCGTCGAGATCTCGGTGAAGGCCCGGGCGACGAGCGCCTCGGTGAACCGCGTGACCTGCACGATCGACGGGCTGTACGACACGATGATGCCGCCGGATCGCAGCGCCCGCTCCGCATGCGGGACCACCCGCCACGGCTCCGGCAGATCGAGCACGACACGGTCGAGTCTCGTCTCGTCGATCCCGTCGTAGGTGTCGCGCAGCTCGACCCGGTAGCGGTTGGCCAGCTCGGCTCCGAGGAACGCTCGAACGTTCTTCGCGGCCCGGGAGGCGAAATCCTCTCGTAGCTCGTAGCCGACGATGTCGGCCCCGGCGCGGAGCATCGCCATCGACAGCGCACCCGACCCGACGCCGGACTCCAGCACTCGCACACCCGGCCCGATGTCGGCGAGCATCAGGATCGGGCCGAGATCCTTTGGGTAGATGACCTGTGCCCCTCGGGGCATCGACAGCACGAAATCGCTCAAGGTGGGCCGGAACGCCCGGAACCGCTGGCCCCGGGTCGTTGCGACCTCGACGCCCTCGGCTCTGCCGACCAGCTCCGCGTGGGGCAGGACCCCGGCATGCGACTGGAACTCGTCGTCGTCGGCCAACGTGATGAGGTACCGCCGCTTCTTGTGGTCGATGAGTAGCACGAGCTCGCCGATGGCGAAAGGCTGGTCGGCTTGCGGGGTCGGATCGGTCTCGGGCTCCCTGTTGGTGTCGGCCGCGGTCATCGACTCGTCCGCAGCAGCTCCACGGGGACCGGCTCGGCCCCGGCGACCCGATCGGTCAGCCGGCAGAACGCGCACAGCTCGGCGGCCGCTGGCGCACCGCAGCTCAGGCAGCGGCCGAGATCGCTTCGCTCGGGGTCATCGCTGGCGAAGCGGCCCGCAGCTCGACGCAGGAAGCCGAAGTAGAAGTCGCTCTTCGTGCCGGGCGATCGTCGCTCCATCTCGTTGAGCGCCTCCTTGTACGCGAGGTGCTTGTTGCCGCCGGCCATCGGGCACTCCTCGACCAGGTAGTCGATGCCCCGTATGACGCAATAGGCAGCGGTCTCCCGCTCGGTGAGCCGAACGAGCGGCTTGATCTTGCGGGGAAAGCCGCTACCGGCAGCCAGGACGGGAAGCTGGCGGCCCAGGTACTCGGTCTGCCACCTCAGGACGTTGCCGTAGAGCACCGCCGCTTCGTCGTCGAGGTTGTGGCCCGTGACGAGGACGTCGTAGCCGCCGTCGATCGTCGCTTCGTCGAAGAGGTGACGCTTCGAGAGGCCGCAGGCCGAGCAGGGCACCCGACGGGTGACGGCGGCTGCGGTCGGGATGTCGTAGCCGTGGACCCGGCGCAGGTCGATCTCGATCAACTCGAGCGACCGGTGCTCGGCGAAGGCCCGAGCGTGGGAGGCCGAAGCGTCCGAGTAGTCGCCGATCCCGAGGCCGACGTAGAGACCGTCGGCTCGGTAGCCGAGCTCTACGAGCAGTTCCCACACCGCAAGGCTGTCCTTGCCGCCCGAGACGGCGACGAGGGCCCTGTCGTCGAGGCTGAGCATCTCGAAGTCGGAGATCGCCCGCTCGACCTGCTGCCGGCAGTATCGCTCGAAGTGCTCGGGGCAGAAGTTGGCGTTGTGACGCCGGATGTCGATCACAGCCGGTCCTCGGCACACGCGGCACTTCATCCCCGGCCCCGCTCCCCTGTCGCACCGCCACTGATCACGGGCCGTATCTCGACCGTGTCCTCGTCGGCAAGCAGAGCATCGCCCGGCACGAGGGTCGATGAGCGGATCACAAGGACCGACTCTCGGTTGAGCTCCAAGGTGTTGAGCAGCTTGACGACCGATATCGGACCTGGGATCTCGACTTCCCGCGTCGGGTTGCGGAGCAGAACCTTCACCCCACCAGCATGCCCGCTACGACCGGCGATCGGCGGCACGATCGGGCGCCGTCGCACCGAAGCTCGTGACTCGCCGGCCGGGCGTCGTCGCTCAGCCAGCCTCCGAGGTCCGGCTCGGCGAGCGGACCGAGGCGGCAAGGCGGCTGAGCCGGGCCAACCTCCGACGGCGTCGGGCTCGACGCCTGGCCGCCTTGGCCTCGGCGGCCTCGGCTCTCTTCGCTTGCTTCGCCGCCTTCTTCTCTGCCTTGATCTCCCGGATCTGGTGAGCGTGGCTCACCGAGAGGTGCTCGATCACGATCGTCTGCCCGCGCTTTATCTTGCTGGTGTCGACCACCTCGCGGCGGCCGGACACCGACTTCAGCGCTCGCAAGGTGAGCGCGAGGGTGGAGGTGTACAGCCCGGAGCTCGCCGGTCCGCCCAGGTACCGTCCGACGGCCCAAAGGAGGACTCGTTGGATCACAGCCGTCGTATTTCGACGACCGTGCTCTTCTTCTTGCCGGCACGGCGGCCGAGCACGTAGACGATCAGCATGAGCAGCACGGCCCCGGCTGCCCCGGCGACGGCCAGCCTCTTCTTGGAATCCCCGGCCACGACATCGATCTGACCCTGGATGTCGCGAAACTTGGCCTCGATGTCGGCCGGGGTGATTCCTGCGGCTTCGGTCATGGTGAGTTCCTTTGTCAACGGATCTTCTTCTTGGCCCTCGTGAGGGTGAGCATGATGAGGGCGACGAACAGGACGAGCACCGCGATCGTGATCACGTACGGCAGCGTCGAGGCCCACGACGACCCGCTGAACGTGTCGACGGTCTGGGTGAGCCGCAGGACCCCGAGCCCGACGAAGAACGCCCCCATGAATACCAGGAGCGAGCCGGCCAGACCGTAGCCCAGGTATCGACCGAGTTGCTTCAGCGGCTCGACCGTCTCCTGCTTCGCGTACGAGACGAGCAGTTCCTGAATCTCCTGCGCGCCATCCAGGGGGTTCGGATTGGCCACCTACTCGTCTCCTTCCAACATCTAAGCTGGTGAGAGTGTAGGTCGCCAAGGCTCGCTTGAGCTCAGGATCGCCGGTGTTCCCGATCCTCCCCCGATCAGCTGTCGGTCAGGCGGACCTCGATGAGTTCGGTTGCATCGGAGAGGAGCTCGTCGAGCAGTTCGATGCGCTCCGCCGGTCCGGGCGCCCCGAGGAGTCGTTGCTTGTCGAGACTGGTCACCGGCGCCATCGCCGACATCTGCATGCAGCCGAGCTCGACGTCATCAAACGTGTCGGGCAGGGTGCCGACGTTGAGGCCGGATTCGGCCGCCAGCGCCATGCAGCGGCGGAACTTCGCCACCACTCGTTCGTACCGCCCGTGCACGTCGCTTCCCGCAGAGGTGTCGGGCCACGGCGTGATCTCGGCCCTGGGGTAGGGATCGTCTGGTAACCACCGGTCGACCCTGAATCGCTCGATGCCGACAGTGATCACCGCCCACCGGCCGTCGCTGAACTGCTCAGCCTCGACAACCCGGGCGAGCGTGCCGAAGCCTGTCCGTTGGTCGTCACCCCCGACCTCGTTGCCGCGCTCGATGAGGACGACGCCGAACACGCCGTCGCCGGCGTTTACGTCCTCGATCATCGTTCGGTAGCGGGGCTCGAAGATGTGGAGCGGGAGCACCATCGACGGGAAGAGAACGGTACCCAACGGGAACTGCGGCGTGATTGCCATACGCCTTCGACGGTAGTCACCCGAGCCGCTCGGTGGTGAGTCGCAGCGGAAACAGATCGGGCGGCCCTACTACGGCTCGGGTGGGAGGG
>JAOTYQ010000211.1 GCA_029861725.1 Acidimicrobiia bacterium
CCCACACCCGAGACGTGCGGCGGAGGAGTTCGCAGTGCGAACTCCCGAAGGAGCCGCTCCGCGGCTCCGACTCAGACGAGCGAGCATCACCCGACCCCACACCCGAGACGTGCAGCGGAGGAGTTCGCAGCGCGAACTCCCGAAGGAGCCGCTCCGCGGCTCCGACTCAGACGAGGTTGTCGACGAACCTCTCGAGCTGGCGGAGGTTGCGGACCTCGAACGTCCCGTCGCAGTAGGCGCCGTAGTCACCGACGATCGAGTCGCCCGTGTTCCAGTACGCCCTCGGTTCGGGATTGAGCCAGAACAGCTTCCGGGCCCGGTGCTGGATCTCCTTGGCGATCCACGACTGCGAGGCGTGGTAGTTGTTGCGGGCATCGCCGAGGATCATGACGGTCGTCTTCGGCCCGACCTCCTTACCGTAGTTCTCCCAGAACACTTCCAGCGCGTGGCCGTAGTCGGAGTGACCGTCGACCCACACCACGTCGGCCTCGGTGTTGACCCGGTGGATCGCCTCGGTGATGTCGTCGACGCCCTCGAAGAACTCGGTGACCTCGTCGAGCCCATCGATGAAGACGAACGACCGGACACGGCTGAACTGGTTCGAGATCGCATACACCAGATGAAGGGTGAAACGAGCGAACGCCGCCACCGAGCCGGAGATGTCGGCGATGACGAAGATCTCGGGCTTGGCCGGTCTGGGATGTTTGAACTTTGGCTCGGCCGGTACACCGCCGTAGCTCAGCGAGTGACGGACCGTGCTGCGGAAGTCGAGGGGACCCTTCCGCTTGTGACGCCGCTTGCGAGCGAGGCGGACCGCAAGCTTCCGGGTCAGAGGGTAGATGGCACGACGCAGCGCAGTCATCTCCTCCCGGCTGGCATGCATGAAGTCGACGTCCTCGGGGAGGGGTTTGCGAAGGGTCTTGGCCATCGCCTCGGCCCCGCGGTCGGCCACGAGACGGCGCCGGATCTCGGCCTCGATCTCCTTGCGCAGCTTCTCGATACGGGCCTCGAACTCGTCCTGCTCGAGCCGCTCTTCGAACGGGGTCAGCCCGTCGGGGGCGTCCTCCCGGGACTGTTGCATCAGCCGGTCGAGGATTCCGTCGAGGTCCAGATTCCGCAGGGTGCGGTACAGGTAGTAGGTGCCGCCGACCGGACGGCCGGGCTCCATGCCGGCGTAGCGCTTCACCGCCTGGCGGGCAATGGCCCGCATGAGGGTGTCGTCGCCTCTGAGCAGCGCCTGGTACAGCAGCTCGGCAAGCTCCTCCGGTGTCAGGCCCTCGCCGCCGCCTTGGCCACTGCCGTCACCCTCGCCTTCCTGACCCTCGTCGAGGTCGAGGTCGCCGAGCGGATCGCCGTCCTCGTCGCCGTCGAGCATGTACTCCTTGCCCCGGAGGGAGAAGTACACCTCGAACAGTGTCTCGAACGTCCTCCAGTGCGAGTTGTTCTTGACCAATGTGGCCGCCAGCGCGTACTTGAATGCGTTGCGGTCGTCGAGGGGAACGTGGCGCACCGCCTCCGCAGCATCGATGTTCTCCGATAGCGAGACGGGAAGGCCGGCGTTGCGCAGCTCGGTGACGAACCCTTCCAACAGATCGAACAGCGGCTTGTCGGAGGGTGTTGGTTCTGCGTCTAGTGTCGTCACGGCTGCGTCCTCGGTCGTGGGGCTCGTCGGCTGCTCGTCGAGACCGGCTACGCGCTGGTCTCCTCGAAGTGGGCCGGGGAATTGGAGCTGAACTCCTTGATGGCCTTGTCGATGTCGGACCGATACTTCAGCAGGATGTTGACCGTGTCGATCGCGTCCTTCTCGTCGATGTGATCGATACCGAGCAGCACGAGCGTCCGGGCCCAGTCGAGGGTCTCCGACACCGAGGGGTGCTTCTTCAGCTCCAGCTGACGGACCGAGCGCACGATGCGAGCCACCTGGTCGGCAAGCTTCTCGCTGATGTCCGGCACCTTGGTCAGCACGATCTCCTTCTCCCGATCCATCTCGGGATAGTCGATGTGGAGGAACAGGCACCGCCGCTTCAGCGCCTCCGACAGCTCACGGGTGTTGTTGGAGGTGAGGAACACCAACGGGATCTGCTTCGCCTCGATGGTGCCCAGCTCGGGGATCGACACCTGGTAGTCCGACAAGATCTCGAGCAACAGCGCCTCGGTCTCCAACTCCACCCGGTCGACCTCGTCGATGAGGAGTACGACCGGATCGTCGGCGGTGATCGCCTCCATCAACGGTCGAGGCAGCAGGAACTCGTCGGAGAAGATGTCGTCCTTGATCTCGGTCCACGACGCGTCCTCGTCACCCTTCTCCACCTGGATACGGAGGAGCTGCTTCTTGTAGTTCCACTCGTACAGCGCCTTGGCCTCGTCGATCCCCTCATAGCACTGGAGCCGGATCAGGCGCGATCCCGACATCTCGGCTACCGATTTCGCCAGCTGTGTCTTCCCCGTGCCGGCGGGGCCCTCGACCAGGACCGGCTTAGCCAGCCGGTCGGCCAGGTAGGCGACGCCGGCGATCGACTCATCGGCGAGGTAATCGACCGAGCGAAGCCCCTCTCGTACGGCGTCAACGGTCTCGAAACGGTGGGTCATGGGCTCCTACCGTACAAGACGACTTGACTACGGGGTCAATATGGATCGGGTCGGAGTGCCAACCGCGTCGCCGCTGATCGGACCCCTGGCAGCCACCCCCGGCGTCCACCGATGGGGCGGCAGCGACCGCCCAAGTCAACGCAGACCGGGCCGACTACGCTCTGCCGGTGATGGATCAAGGGTTGACGAGAGCCGTCGAGCGGTTCGTCGAACGCGTCGGCGCGGCGCTGCGGACAGCCGCCGAGGGCACGACCATCGGCACCGACAAGGTCATCCAGGACACCACCGTCGAGGCGTTCAACCTGGTGGCGGCGTTCATCGATGTCGATCAGCGCCACACCGACACCGAGCTGTGGGCGCTGGCCGCCGCCTTTTCCAAGCACGATCTCATCCCGGGCGCCACCACCCCCGACGCCATCCGCCGCAACGGCCTCGTCGACGGTAAGCGAACCTGGTTGACCAAGCCGTCGGATCTGTTCGAGACGCTCTGCCAGGTCGATGTCTCCCGGGGCACGAAGTTGGCCCGCGTCTACTACGACGAGGCGATGAGCCTCGCCCATCTCGTGATCTCGGCTCTCGACGACTACGCCGCCGACGCCGAGCTGAAGGCGATCGTCGACTACCAACGGCTGTTGCTCGCGGCCCTTCCGACCGGGCAGCCCCAACCCGCGACCGACGGTCCCGACCCGTCGATCGCCGACGAGAGCGTTCCCGTCGAGGAGCTCGAGCCCCCGGAGCCGCTGGAGGATCTCCTGGCCGAGCTCGACGGCCTGATCGGGCTCGACGCGGTCAAGGAGGAGGTGCGGCTCCTCAGCGCCCTTCTGCGCATCCAGCGGCTGCGTGAAGAGCGCGACCTACCCGTGATCGACAAGACGATGCACCTGATATTCAGCGGCAACCCGGGCACCGGGAAGACCACCGTGGCTCGCCTGCTCGCCCGGATCTACCGCAGCCTGGAGGTCGTCGAGCGAGGGCATCTCGTCGAGGTCGATCGAAGCGGATTGGTCGCCGGCTTCGTCGGGCAGACCGCGACCAAGGTCACCGAGGTGTTCGACCGGGCCGACGGCGGGGTGCTGCTGATCGACGAGGCCTACTCGCTGACCCGAGGCGGTGAGCGTGACTTCGGCCGCGAAGCGATCGACGCCGTCGTCAAGAACGTCGAGGACCGGCGGGATTCGATGGTGGTGATCCTCGCCGGGTACCCGAAGGAGATGGCCGAGCTGGTCGCCACCAATCCGGGCTTCCAGAGCCGCTTCCCGAAGACGATCCGGTTCCCCGACTACGCCGACGCGGAGCTGGTCGCCATACTCCAGCTGATCGCTGACAAGGGCACGTACCACCTCACCCCCGAGGCCCGAGACGCGGCCGAGGCATGGTTCGGGTCCCACGCCAGGGGCCGCGGCTTCGGCAACGGCCGCCTTGCCCGTAACCTGTTCGAGGCCGCCGTCTCGCGCCACGCCACCCGCCTCGTCGAGGTCGACGACCCGACCGACGAGCAGCTCACGACGCTGGAAGCGGTCGACATCGCCGCCGTGCCGGTCGCGGCCGAACCCGCTACGTGACGACCAGCCAGGCGAGAACCAGCCAGCACGGATCGAACCTGGTCGCCGCCGGGATCTTCCTCTCGCGCGTGGCGGGGCTGATCCGAGAGGTCGCCCTGAGCGTTGCGCTGGGTCTCGGCCCCGTGACCGACGCGTTCCGGTTCGCCATGCGCATCCCCAACGTGCTGCAGAACCTGCTCGGAGAGGGAGCGCTGTCCGCCTCGTTCATTCCCGTCTATGCCCGGCTGGTCGGCGACGGCGACCGCGACGGAGCCGACCGGGTGGCGTCGACCGTGGCGTCGATGCTCGCCGCCGTGACCGTCGTGCTCGTCGGACTCGGGGTCCTGCTCGCCGGGCCGCTCGTCTGGCTGTTCACGCCATGGGAAAACGACCCCGACCAGTTCGATCTGGCCGTGACCCTGACCCGGATCACGACGATCGGGCTCGGGTTCCTGGTGCTCTCGGCGTGGTGCCTCGGCGTGCTCAACAGCCATCGCCGGTTCTTCCTACCCTATGTCGCCCCGGTGCTGTGGAACGGCACCCAGATCGCGGTGCTGACGGTGGCGATCTTCGGGGGGTGGGAGCTCGAGACGGTGGCCGTCGCCACGGCGTGGGCGGTGGTCGCCGGCGGGTTGGCCCAGCTCGCCATCCAGCTCCCGAAGGTCACGAGACTGGTCCCCGGTCTTCGGCCATCGTTGCGACGAACGGCCGGCGTCGACGACGTCCTCCGACGGTTCGCTCCCGCAGTCGCGTCGCGGGGGGTCGTGCAGATCTCGAGCTTCGTGGACACGATCCTGGCCACCGCGCTGGTGTTCGGCGGGCTCAGCTCCTACGCCGCCGCGCTCCCGCTCTATCTCCTGCCGATCTCCTTGTTCGGGTTCAGTGTCGCCGCCGCGGAGCTGGCCGAGATGTCTCGTCGATCGAGCGAGCAGGAGGCCGTAGCGGCCCGAGTCGTCCCCGCGCTCCGCAGGGTGATCGTGCCGGCGGGATTCGTCACCACCACGTATCTCGTCGCTGGCCGGCCGATCGTCGACGGGCTCTACGGCTGGCTGTCACGGCTGTTCGGGCGGGGGTTCGAAGCCAACGACGTCACGGCGGTCGCGTTGGTGCTGAGCGCGTTCGCCATCGGGCTCCCGGCGGCGATGACCGCCAGGATCACCCAGAACACGCTCTACAGCCTGGGCGACGTGCGGGGCCCAGCCAAGATCGCCGTCGTCCGGCTGCTGGTGTCGATCGGAGTCAGCGTCGTGGCGATGCTCCAGCTCGACTGGCTGTTCGTCAGCGACGGAGGCACGATCGAGCGCCTCGCCGACGTGCCCCACTGGCCGCCGTGGGAGCGGGTACCCCAAGACATCCGCCTCGCCGAGGACCGGCCACCGCATCTCGGCCCGGTCGGCCTCGCCCTCGGGGCGTCGGCTGCGGCCTGGACCGAGTGGTACCTGCTGCGTCGCCTCCTGCGGCGCCGGTTGGGGACCCCGGTCCGTTCGGGCTGGGCCGGCCTCATCACGGGCGCGAGCGGGGCGGCTGGAGCGGTCATGATCGCCATCCGACTAGTCGGACTGCCATCCCCGATCGACGCCGTCGTCATCGTCGTTGCCGGCGGTTCCGTTTTCGTCGGCGCGCTCTGGATGCAAGGCGTTCGCTCGCTGGCAGCGGTAGCATCGAGCCATGATCAAGCTGATTAGGCGATGGTGGAATTACATGGTGGCCAAAGCCACCGGTGACTTCAACGCCCGGGCCGACCCCAAGATCCAGCTCGAGCAAGCGATCCAGGAAGCGCACGATCAGCACCGCCAGCTGAAGGAGCAGGCGGCAAATGTCATCGCCAATCAGAAGCAGACCGAGATCCGCCTCAACCGAACGATGGAGGAGTACGAAAAGGTCAGCGCCAACGCCCGCCAAGCGGTGATGATGGCCGACGACGCCCAGAAGAAGGGCGACGCCGAGAAGCTGACGCAGTACACGACCGCCGCCGAGGCGTTCGCCAACCGGATGATCGGCATCGAGCGGGAGGTCGAAGACCTCAAAGCCCTCCACCTCCAGGCCTCACAGGCCGCCGACCAGGCCAAGCAGGCGGTCAACCAGAACTCGGCCAACCTGCAGAAGAAGCTCTCCGAGAAGCAGAAGCTCATGTCGCAGCTCGATCAGGCCAAGATGCAGGAGCAGCTGAACAAGGCGATGAGCTCGCTGTCGGAGAAGGTCGGGGAGGACGTCCCGTCGTTCGAAGAGATCCGGGAGAAGGTCGAGTCCCGCTACGCCAGGGCGAAGGGCGCGGCCGAGCTGAACGAGGCGTCGGTAGAGGGTCGGATGCTCGAGGTCGAGCAGGCCTCGCTCAACGTCGAAGCCAAGTCGCGGCTGAGCGAGATCCGAGCCCAGCTTGGCCTCGAAGCCGGACCGACGACGGCCAGCGAGCCAGCGGTTGCCAGCGGGAACAGCGAGCCGGCCGTCGCCCAGGCCGAGGGCGAGGGGACCCCAACCACCTGATCACGATGCTCGGCACCGTGCCGAGCTCCACAGCCGATCACACCGGGAGGATGACGAGGTCGTCGCGATGGATGACCTCGTCGTTCAGTTCCTCGGGGAGGTCGGTGGTCCGCCGCCCGGCGTGGCGAGCGAGATCCTCGCTCGACCACTTCACCAGGCCCTTGGCGAACACCTCGCCGTCGGCGTCGACCACCTCGACGGCATCGTCGGCGGCGAACGACCCGTCGAGCTTGGTGACCCCCGCCGCAAGCAACGACCGCTGCCGCCGTTCGAGCGCGATCCGGGCACCGGCGTCGACCACGACCCGTCCCGAGGCCGGGAGGGCGAAGGCGATCCAGAGCTTCCGAGCCGGGAGCCGCGCTGATCGTGGGCGGAACACCGTTCCGATGCCGGGCTTGCCGCCGACGGCGTCGACCAGCACGCTCGGGCGGTCGGACCAGGCGATCACCGTCTCGACCCCGGACCAGGTTGCGATCTTCGCCGCCGCCAGCTTGGACGCCATCCCGCCCCGGGCCGACCCCGACCCTGGACCGCCGGCCATCTCCTCCAGTCGCTGATCGAACTCGACGATCTCCTCGATCAGCGACGCCGACGTGTCGGTGCGGGGGTCGGCGGTGAACAGGCCAGCGGTGTCGGTGAGGAGCACGAGCCGATCCGCCTCGATGAGATGGGCGACGAGGGCGGCGAGACGGTCGTTGTCGCCGAAGCGGATCTCGTCGTCAGCTACGGCGTCGTTCTCGTTGATGACCGGCACCACGCCCCGGCTGAGCAGCGCCTGGATGGTGCCCCGGCTCTTCAGGTAGCGGTTTCGGTACCAGAAATCGGTGGGAGCGAGCAGCACTTGACCGGCGGCGAGGCCGTTGGCGGCCAACGCGTCGCGGTAGGTGACGATCAGCGAGATCTGACCGATCGCCGATGCCGCCCGGAGCAGGTCGGCATCTCGGGGCCGGCGGTCCGGGCGATAGCCGAGCGAGGGCAAGCCGGCGGCGATCGCCGCACTGGTGACGATCGCGACCTGATGTCCGGCGGTGCAGAGGAGCGCGACCTCGGCCGCCAGCTTGCCGATGGCGTCGACGCTGACCTCTCCCCCGTCCGTCGTGAGCGACGAGGTCCCGATCTTGACGGTTACCCTCACAGGTCCTCTTCGTAGTCGAATGCGAAGTCGCCGATGCGGACGATGTCGCCTTCGGCCACCCCGGCCCGGCGGAGGGCCTTGTTGACGCCGAGCCGTTCGAGCCGACGCTGGGCGTAGTCGAGAGCTCCCGGGTCGCCCATGTCGGACAGCGCGACCGCACGCTCCGCTTGCCGGCCGACGACCCGCCACGAGCCGTCGTCCTCCCGCTCGACGACGACGCCGACCGGTTCCGGTCGGTGGATGACGTAGCGGTCGCGGACCGACGGTGACCCATCGGGCTCGGCTATCCGGGCCTGCTTCACCAGGTCGGCCATGCGCCATCGGAGCTGGTCGATCCCGTCGTGGGTGATGGCCGAGATCGCCAGGTCGACCGGTGCCTCGTCGCCCCAGTCGGCCGGGGTGAGCTGGTCGGCCTTCGTGCCGACGACGAGGCACGGTCGGTCGAGGAGATCGGGTCGGTACTGCGAGAGCTCGCTGCGAAGCACCTCGAGCTGGCGTCGCGGCGATGGCCCGTCGAGGTCGGCCAGGTTGAGAAGGTAGACGAGCACCCGGGATCGCTCGGTGTGGCGGAGGAACCGGTGGCCGAGGCCGTGCCCGTCGGCCGCGCCCTCGATCAGTCCGGGGAGGTCGGCCACGACGTACTCGTACTCCTCACCGCTCGATCGACCGCCGACCCGGACGACACCGAGGTTCGGCTCGAGCGTGGTGAACGGGTAGTCCGCGATCTTGGGCTTGGCGGCGGAGACGACCGAGATCAGCGTGCTCTTGCCGGCGCTGGGGAACCCGACCAGGGCCACGTCGGCGAGCAACTTCAGCTCGAGCCGATACCACCGGTCGTGACAGTGCTCCCCTTGCTCAGCGAACGAGGGCGCCCGTCGACGGTTCGACAAGAACCGGGCATTGCCCCGGCCACCCTGCCCGCCGGGAGCGGCCAGCCATCGGTCGCCGGGTTTGGCGAGGTCGGCCAGGACATCGCCGGTGTCGTGGTCGAGGACGACGGTGCCGACCGGCACCGGCACGTCGAGGTCGTCACCCCGTTTGCCGTGCTTGCCGCTGCCCTGGCCGTGGGTTCCGCTG
>JAOTYQ010000837.1 GCA_029861725.1 Acidimicrobiia bacterium
GGGCATGATCCGCACCGCCGGTCAACGGTTGGCCGATGCGTTGGTCAACGTGGCCACTCGGGGGGCGGCTCGCCCTAACGGGACCTTTCCCGCCCCGTTGGTTCATCTCGTGATCGGCCACCACGTCGTGACCCAGTTGCTGGCCATGCTGGCCAGTGACGGCTCGTCTTCTGATGAGCCGTTTGATCTCGATCCCGACGATGTCGACCGCCGGTGTGAGCTGATCGATGGGACCCCGATCCATCCTCGAGTTGCTCTGGCGGCGGCGGCGTTGGGGTCGTTTCGTCGCCAGGTCATCCGAGGAGCGAGCGAAACCCTGGATCTGGGTCGCAAGGTGAGGGCCTTTCCTCCGGCGTTGAAGGCGGCGCTGTTGGTGGCGGCCCGGGGGCGGTGCCAGGTGCGGGGCTGTGACGCCCCCACCAGTCGACTCCAGGCCGACCACATCAAGGCCTGGAACCGGCACGGCCCAACCGCCCTCCACAACGGACAGATCCTCTGCGACACCCACAACCGAACCAAACGAGACGGCCCCGCCCCCTAGCAACCGGCCCGCCCGCCTAGGGCTCCCCGCCGCGTTCTGGTCGCCGGCGCCGCCAAGTTCAAACGAGCGCCAGCCGAAGATCGTCCCACCGTCGCTGGTCATCGAGACCCTGGCCCCGAGTGAGGCATCACGATGGGCTGCTGGGTGTCAGGTTCCATCGACTCGACAAGTGCATTGACGACGTCTCGTACCTGTCGCCGCAGCTCGTGCGGCCTATCGGTTGCGGCCAGCGATCGCACCCGATCGAACTCTCGCAGCAGGAGAATGAGTCCAGTCGAGGTGCCACACGGTGCCGATTGGATCCCTGATGACTGTCGTTCGGGGCGTGATTCGTTCCACGGTGCCGTTGACGACACCGAGATCGACTCGATCGCCGACACCGAACTGATCTTCGGCCAGCATGAACAGACCTCGGAGGAGGTCCTCGACGACGGACTGGGCCCCGAAGCCGACAGCGAGACCGAGCACCCCGGCGGCGGCGATGGCGGAGATCAGTGCGGTTGACAGGCTGGTTGAGCTCGCGAACCACCATCATCGTGATGATCAGCACGACCACGTCCAGGAACTTCCCGAGCTCGACGTTGTCGCCGAAGATGAGATCGATCACCTCGAGGATCACGAACTTCGACAGGAACAGCACGACCCACATCGAGAAGTAGCCGAGGAGCTTGTTGAACTGGCCGAAGAACCCCGAGACGCGATGCTCAACCTCGGTGAGTAGGTCGAGCATCACCTTCAGCACGGTTGCGGTCAGCAACGAGATCGTGAACGACTCGATGATGATGGCGTCGGCATACTCGACGAAGAGGTTCAGCACGGCCGTGTAGATGAGCACGTCGCGCGCCCACGACGCGTAGCGCTGTTGGGCGGGCGTGACCGTGACGGTCTCGATCGCGTTGTCCATCTCGTCAACCAGACGACTCGTTCCCTGCCTCGACGAGATCCTTGTCGATCTCCACGTCACTCGCCTGCAACTCCTTGCGCGTGACCGTGTTCGCCCGTTCAAGCGCGGCCTCGATCCTCGAGCCGACATCGGCGGCAGCCACGACGATCAGACCGGTCTCGCCAGAATCGAGATGCTCGCCGAGGTCCTTCAGATCGCTCCGGCTCATTCCTGCGGTGACTCGCGACGTCACCATCGGGCGAGGAGGCAAGATGCTCGGCCCGAGTCACCCGGGTGAAGCTCCGCTCGCCGGTCGGGCGACAACGATTGGAGAGGCTCCTGTGGCGTGGGGAAGTGGGGCTACGCGGGTCCGGAAGACGGGGGAGAGCGGGTGTCCGACCGGTTCGCCTCCCGGAGGCGTGTAGCGATGGCGATCGCTTCGCTCCGAGAACTCGCTCCCAGTTTCTGATACGCCGAGCGCAGATGGCTCTTGACCGTGTTGAGCGAGACGTAGAGCCGCTCTGCCATTTGCCGGGCGGTGAGACCGGTCGGCAGAAGATCCACGATCTCCTGCTCACGCGGGGTCAGCAGCGCGACACGCTCGCCCGTCGCGGTTTCTGGCTGGATCTGGCCGAGCAGTTGGCGATGCACGAGTTTGAGGGTCCCCGCGTCCTCATGGTCTGCGATGGCGTCGCCCGCTTCTTCGAGTAGGTCTGCAACGTGGGCGAGATCGTCTCGTTCGAGCGCAAGACGAGCCAGCTCGAGCAGGGCGTGGATTCGACCGATGCTCCACGTCGGGGCCAGGGCCAGACCCCGTTGGAGGAGGGGTTCCGCCGCGTCGAGCTCGCCAAGACGCAGGTGGAGCCGCCCGTTGGCGAGCGGAGTGTGGGCTATGGTGCGGCTCTCGGTCAGATCGCTGTCGATCATGGACTTCGTCGCC
>JAOTYQ010000836.1 GCA_029861725.1 Acidimicrobiia bacterium
GTGACGCCGGGCGGTCCCGGGTCGAGTCTGACTTCAGCAACGTCACCGAGTCGGCGCGGTTGGCGCTGCTGTTCGCCAACACGGCGACCGGCGTCCCGAGCCCGGTGCGGCCCGAGCTCCCGCCCGACGGGGAGCGGCCCGAGCTCGGACCGGGTTGAGTGATCAGGCGCGGTTGGCTGCGGCGAGGAGCCCGAACGCGTAGATCGCCTGGCCGTGACTCTGGAAGACCGTGAACTCGTTGAACATAGGCACGTCGGGCACGTCCATCCACTGCCACAGGTAGGGGAGCTCGGTCGGGAGGGGGTCGATGCCGGCAGGGCCGAGGACGAACTCCTCCACCCACGCCTCGTCGGCCACCGTGTCCAGCCGGTGGTGGCCATAGACCGGGGTTCCCGCCCACACGGGAAGGCCCCCGTGGAGGGTGTCGACGATCAACGGGTGGCGGACGGGGTGCCGTCCGATTCCGGTGACGAACACGGTGTTGGTCGGGTTGGCTCCGAGGGAGACTGCCGCCGAGCGCTGGGCGGCTCCCAGGTACCGCTCGTCGCCTGTCAGCTCGTAGGCCCGCATCAGGCCGACGGCGCCCGGAGCCCCACCGACGCCGAGGCCCCAGATGAGCGGTACGAAGCGGTTCTCGAGCGTCCAGCCGAAGGCCGTCCCCTCGGCAGCACTCACGATCTCGTCGGCGGTGGCGACGAAGCTCTCCTCGACGACGCGCCGGAGGTCGGGATCGGTTACGGCCGGGTCGATCGTCAGATAGACCCAACCGGCGTCGCAGCGAGTGTGCTGGTGACACGACAGGAACGGGTCGACGCCCCGGCCCAAGGTGGTGGTCTGGCGGAAGAGGTCGTGCCACCGCTCGTCACCGGTCGCCTTGAACAGCGCGACGGCGGCGACCGAGCGGTGGGCCTGCACGAGTTCGGTGTGGTCCGGCTCGTCTGGTTGGGCCTCGGCCCAGGCCATGGCCGCCTCGGCCGAGCCAAGGTACCGCTCGGCTTCCCCGGGGGCGTACGGACCCAGGGTAGCGGCGACCTGCGCCGCCACCCCTGCGTACAGATAGGTCGAGAACGGATCGGGCTCGTACGTGAAGACGGCGAGCGGGTCGGTCCACGAGGTCGTGTTCGGCAGAGGGTGCTCGGCCGCCTCGATCCCCCCGGGGATCGCGCCGTCGGGCCGCTGCAGGCGCCGGAAGAGGTCGAGGGTCCACAGCCCCTCATCCAGGAGGTCGGGGATCGCGTTGGTCGACTCGGGGATTCCCAGGGTGAGCTCTCCGAATCGGGCAGGGTGACGCTCGACCAGTTCGGCGACCGCCCGCACGTAGTAGAGGTGCTCGATCCTGCGGTCCCAGTCGCCGGCATCGAAGTGCCCACCCCAGGCCTCGCTCACGACACGATCGGTTCGGCGGGCGGCCAGCTCGTCGAAGCGCTCGTTCGCTGCATCGTCGATGCTGTCGAGCAGTCGGTACTCGCTCTCGACGACCACCAACCCATCGTCGGGATGGTAGGGCCGGGGTCGGGCGACCGCCGTGTACGGCGGTCCGAGCGCAAGTCCGGAGCGCTGGTGGTACATCGACCGGGCGATGGCCACGGTCAGCTCGTCCCACACCCGGTCGTCGACCTCGAACTCCTCCGAGCAGCCAACCTCCTCGACGCAAACCCGGTAGAGGCCCCGTCGCAGCAGGGGGGAGAAATCGAGCTCGAACGCCGGCGCCCCGGTCAGGTCGCCCTGGCCCAGCTCGTCCCCACCCGGTCGTCGTGTCGTCGTCCCCTCGTAGGCGACGTCGCCCGATCCGCTCTCGATTACTCGGAACACGATCCCCTCGCGGTAGCCGGGTCGACCGAGGTCGTCGACGTAGCCAGCCAGGTAGCCGATCTTGACCGGGTCGTCGGGCCGGTAACCGTTCTGGTTGACATGGACGGCCGGGCTGATCGTGGCCAGTGGATCGAACGTGACTTCGATCGGGTCGACCAGGCCGACCGGCGGCTCGACGAGGTAGGTCCCGTCGAGCCGGACCGGCGACGGCAGTCGGAGGATCACGTCGTGGACGAGCGGTGTGAACCGCTCGTTGCCCGGGCCGAGGCCGTTGCCGGCCGGTCTGGTCACCTGGAGCACCTCGGCAGCAGCGACGGGGGTCGCGAAGCCCGGATCGTCGACCGAGGAGATCGTCCAACGGCCAGCGACGAGGGCCGCAACGTCGATCGGCCGGCCGAGGAGCCGGTCGTAGGTCCGCAGCAGATCGTCGCCGTCGGCCACCGCCCGGCCGAACGGCTCGCCGTCACGGCTCACCTCCCGGGGGCCGAAGAGGGTGGCCGGGAAGCCCGAGACATCATCGCCTTCGGGAGGCTGGTCGAAGTCGTAGGAGAT
>JAOTYQ010000212.1 GCA_029861725.1 Acidimicrobiia bacterium
ACGGCGAGGTGTGGCCCGGCGAGGCTGAGAGGAACCGACGTGCCCGCGCCGGTGGCCACCACCCCTCGCACCGGCCCGGTGGCGGTCGTCGCCTCTGAGTCAGCACCAGAGTCGGGCGATGTGGTGGCGCCGTCGCTGCCGGAACAGCCAGCAGCCACGAGAACGACGAGCAGGATCGGAGCGATACGCGAGTGGGCGACGGCTTTCACCGAGGTCAGACAGTAGCCGACGAGACGAGCCCACCGTGCCGCTCGGGTAACGTTGGGCTCCATGGCCGGTGACACCGTGACGATCGAGTTGGCCGGCCACGAGCTGAAGGTCTCGAATCCCGACAAGGTCTTCTTCTCCAAGCGGGGGGAGACGAAGATCGACCTGATCGAGTACTACCTGGCGGTCGAGGAACCGCTCATGCGGATGATGGCCGATCGGCCGACCTTGATGCAACGCTTCCCCGATGGGGCTTCTGGCAAGTCGTTCTTCCAGAAGCGGGTACCCAAGGGCGCCCCCGACTGGTTGACGACGACGACGGTGAGCACGCCAAACGGCACCACGTCGAACGCCATGGTCGCCGTCGACATCGCTCACCTGGCGTGGGCTGCCAACATGGGCTGCCTCGGTTTCCACCCTTGGCCGTTCCGGGCATCGGCACCAGGACTGACCGACGAGCTGCGGATCGACCTCGATCCCTCATCACCGGGCATCGACTTCGACGACATCCGGTCCGCGGCGAGGAACGTCAAGGCCCTTCTCGACGAGCTGGGCATGCCCTCGTTCGCCAAGACGACCGGGAGCCGGGGGCTGCACGTGTTCGTGCGGCTCGTGCCGGAGTGGGATTCCTACCAGGTTCGTCTGGGCGCCGTCGCCCTCGCCCGCGAGCTCGAGCGCCGGCATCCCGACACGCTGACCGCGGCATGGTGGAAGGAGGAGCGGGGCGAGCGGGTGCTCATCGACTACAACCAGAACGCCCCGCACAAGACCGTCTTCGGGGCGTGGAGCGTCAGAGCCCGGGTCGGTGCTCAGGTGAGCGCCCCGGTCGCGTGGGACGAGCTCGACGACGTGCACCCGGATGAGCTGACGATGGGCACGGTGGTGGCCCGCCTGGATGCCGACGGGGACCCTTGGGCCGCCATGTTCGATCACGCGGCGTCACTCGACCCGCTCCTCGCTCTCCATGAGGCCGACCGGGCCAGCGGCCTGCCCGATGCGCCGTGGCCTCCCGTGTATCCCAAGATGCCGCAGGAGCCACCTCGGGTCGCCCCGAGCCGGGCCAAGAAGGCCAGCGGCTAGGGGGCTAGCGGGCGCTGAGCCCAGGGGGGCGAGAGGTCGCTTCGTTGGGTGGCTCCACGGCGGAACAGCCCCCTTCGGCCGTGCATCGTGTCGCTCGATCACAGCGATGAGACTGCGGAGCCACTCCAACGAAGCGCTGCCAACAGTGTATCGAACACTTGTTCGATACACAAGGGTGTGGCCGCGTTTACAGCCGCTTCTCCATGAGGCCGACCCGGTACTCCGGCGTGCCATGGGGCTCGAACTGATCGACCATGTCGAACCCGAACAGGTCGTGGAACCGAAGCGACCGGGGATTTGGCGGCTCGGTGTTGACCTCGGCGCACAGCATCGGCTTGCCCGCCTCCTTGGCCCATGCCTCGAACTCCCGGTAGAGGGCCGGACCCCAGCCCGCTCCCCGCTGCGACTCCTCAACGGCGACGCGGTCGACGTACGCGAAGGCCGGGTGCCGCCCGGCGAACCAGGCGTAGTTGGGGCTGTCGTAGGGAGCGCCGTCGGTCAGTCCGATGACGAACGCCGCGATCGTGCCGTCGACATCCACCACTCGGAGGAACGGCGCCCACTCGACGAAGTCGGCGAGCTTGGCGGCGTCCATCGGTCCGACCTCGGGCACGCAGGCCTCGTTGAGAGCGAGGACCGCCTCGGCGTCCGTCGGTTGATAGGCCCTGATCACCCTCGCACCTCCGCCAGTCTCGCCGTGCGACCGATCAGGTCGTCGGCATCCAGCAGGCTAACAACCGCTTGGAGGTCATCGGTAGGGCCGGTCCAGCGGAGCTCGTCGACGCTGGTGATCGTGGGGGCGTCCTCCTCCAGCACCGCCAGGCGGCGGTAGAGCAGCGCCTCGTCGTAGTGGTCGGCGAGCGTCTTGGCGAGCTTGGCCCCGCTTCGCACGGTGATGTCCCACTGGCCGGCGGCCTTGGGGATGTCTTCGAGGTGGCCGTAACGAAACAGCACGGCCGCAGCCGATTTCGCTCCCCATCCGGGAAGGCCGGGGAACCCGTCGGCGGAGTCACCGACGAGGCCGAGGTAGTCGGGGATCGACTCGGGCCGGACGCCGTACTTCTCGACCACGTCGTCGACGTCGAGGATCTTGTTGTTGCGCCGGTCGAACTGGACGACCCGGCCGGCTCGGACACACTGGGCGAGGTCCTTGTCAGGGGTGCAGAGCAGCACGCGACCGACCCGATCGTCGGCAGCGGCGACCGCTGCGATCGAGGCCATGCCGTCGTCGGCCTCGTACTCGACCATCGGGAAGGTGGCCACCCCGATCGCCTGGAGGGCCAGCTCGAGAGGGCCGAACTGGTCGAGGATGGCCGGATCCATTCCGTCGCTCGTCTTGTAACCGGCGAACAGGTCGTTCCGGAACGACTCGATCACGTGGTCGGTGGCGACCCCGAGGTGGGTGACCCCCTCCTCGAGCATCGTCACCATGTTGCGGACCACGGCCCGGGCCCCGCCCACCTCCAATCCCTGGGCGTTGGCGTGGGAGGGGCGGGCGAAGAACTGCCGGAACAGTTCGTAGGTTCCGTCGACTACGTGTACGTCCACGGGCCCATCTTGCCCTCAGCCGACGGTGAAGTCCTCGCCACCGTTATCGACGAACTCACCTTCTGCGATCAGGCCGGCCTCGACTGCCACCGACGCCCGCCCATTGCCGGCACCGCCCCACTGGACGTAGGCGACCATGTCGGCGGCGCTGTCGAACGAGTTGGAGGTGTACAGGCCGAACTCGCCTCCCGAGCCATCGATGCTCAACTCCGAGACGTCGATGTCGAGCGTGGTCCCCGGATCGATCGCGGTTGGCGGCGCGGCCGCGTAGTTGGGCCGGTTGCAGATCGAGTAGCCGGTGAGGTCGACCGCCACGTCGCCATCGTTGCGGATCGTGACCGTATTGTCGGCGAACGACACGGCGGTGACGGTGAGCGCAGCGCTTTCGGCCATGGCGTCGCCGTCGTCGGATTCCTCCGTCGTGTCGTCGGTCGTGTCGTCGGTCGTCTCGTCGGTCGTATCGTCGGTCGTGTCGTCGGTCGTGTCGTCGGTCGTGTCGTCAGTTGTCTCGGCGGTGGTGTCGTCGGTCTCCGTATCGCCGTCGTCGTTGGAGCAGGCGGCTGCGAGCATCGCCAGCGACGCCAGGAGGGCGAGAAGTCTCATGAGCTTTGTCATGGCGGCAGAGGCTAGCGCGCCGCCCTCGAGGGCTGGCGTCGCCCCCGGCTCAGAGCGTGAACGCCATGTCGTCGACGAGCGCCCCTGGCAACCGGTGGCTGGCTGAGGACCGCCCGCCGTATGTTGCGGGGTCGAGCATCGTCTCCACCTCATCGGTGAGGCCGACAAGATTGTCGCCCAGCAGGTGGTAGGCGGTGTCGTCGAAGCGCAGGACGTTGGCCGGGGCCACGATCTCACCGCCCTCGACCCAGAACGTGGCGAACCTGGTCATCCCGGTCGTGCGGCAGGCCGCTCGATCGGAGAAGTTGAGATACCACAGGTTGCCGACGTACAGCCCCGTATCGAGCCGGCTGAGCACCTCGGTGGTCGGGAGGGTCCCGGCAGCCATGGCCACCGACTCGGGCGACTCCCACGGACTGGCCCCGTTCGTCGCGACCCCATACTCCCGGGCCGAGCGGGGCGAGACGAGGTGATCGTGATAGCGACCGCTGTCGATCAGCACCACTTCGTCGGGACGGAGGAAGCCCTGCTGCTGGAAGTTGGGAGCGACGCCCCCGGCGGTGTCCTCGACGATCCGGACCGACGTATCGAGCGTGGCCCCCTCGGTCACCATCTTCAGCAGCGGCGTCTGCTTGGTCCGGTGGGCCTTGAGGCCGAAGCCGCCCCAGCTCATCATGTCGACCAGCTCGGTGAGCGCCGCCGGAGCGAGGTACGTGCGGTAGGTGCCGGGCTTCAGGTCGACCGCCTGGTGGGAAAGCGCATCGAGCTGGGTCTGCGACCAGGCGACCTTGGCCGCGAACGCGTCATCGTCCCAGTCCCGGCCGGCGTAGAGGTTCTTCACCGCCCGATCGGCCCGGAGGTAGAAGCTCCAATCGAAGTTGAACGTCGCCGATTGGTGCCAGTTGCGCTGCCCGAGCGAGTTGGCGAATCCGGTGAACGTGTCACCGGAGGCATAGATGCCGACGAGATCGCGGTCGGTGCCGGCCGCCTGGATCTCGCCGATCGCATCCTTCGCTTCGGGGAGGACGCCCCGGGTGACGCGCTCGGTCGACGCTGTGTCGGTCGCGTACGACAGGTACGGGTCGGGAGGCACGAGCGCGAGCCGGTCCCGCAGCTCGACGATCAGCGCACCGATGCGAGCCCGGTCGAGGTCGGCGTCCTGGGCGAGCTGGACGCCGGCGGCGCAGTGGGTATCGCCAGCGATGAGGTCGATCGTGATCTCCCGCTGGCGGACCGAGCCCGCTTGGCGGACGGCGCCGTCGTTGAACCGGACGAAGTCGGAGTCCTCGCCGGTCAGCGAGGCGGTGAGGACCTCGTCGCCCTGGAGCTGAGAGCCGGCCCAGATGATCAGCTCGTCGAAGTACGTCTGAGCGGTCACTCGGCACCCCCGAACACCTCGACGCCGGCGAAGCGGCACGCCGGGGAGGCGTGGCCGGTCCCGACCTGCTGGTTGGGCTCGCCCTTTCCGCAGTTCGGGGTGCCCATGACGGTGAAGCTGTCGGCGTCGGCCACGCCGGTGAGGCTGCGCCAGAACGTGGCCGAGATGCCCCTGTACCCGGGGTTGCGGACGACCGCGCCCAGCTCGCCGTCGGTGATGAGCCGGCCGTACTCGCAGCCGAACTGGAACTTGTTGCGGCTGTCGTCGATCGACCACGAGTTGTTGGTCTCCAACCACACCCCCCGCTCCACCCCAGCGATCAGCTCGTCGACCGTGTCGGTCCCGGGCTCGACGTTGAGGTTGGCCATCCGGTCGATCGGCGGCCGGTTCCAGCTGCACGCCCGCGAGTTGGCGACGCCGGGCAGGCCGGCCCTGGCTTGCGACATCGCCCCTCCGAGCGGGCGTTCGAGGATGCCGTCGCGGATGAGGTACTGCTTGGTGGCGGGCGTCCCTTCGTCGTCGAACCCATAGCTCGCCAGTTGGCCCTCGACGCTCGGGTCGAACGTGACGTTCAGCAGTTCCGATCCGTAGCGGTACGAGCCGAACATGTCAGGGGTGACGAAGCTGGTGCCGGCGTAGTTGCGCTCGTCGCCGAGGATCCGGTCGAGCTCGAGCGGATGCCCGATCGACTCGTGGATCTGGAGGATCATCTGATCGGGGGCGAGGACGAGGTCCATCGTCCCGGTCGGGCAGTTGCCGGCGGCCAGCAGCTCGAGCACCTGCTCCACGAGCCGGTCGGCGGCCCGATCGAAGCCGTAGCGGTCGAGCACCTCCTGCCCGCCCTGACCGACGAACGAGCCACGCCCGTGGGTGCGCATCTGGGTGTTGGAGCCCTCGTTGGCCGTGACCGAGAGCCCTGGATAGGTGTTGCGGATCCGCTGCTCGACCCGACCTCCACCGGAGGTGAGGATGACGGCATCGGTGTCGAGCCGGGACAGGGACGCCGTCCGGTCGACGATGCGGGAGTCGTCGAGCCCGCGGGGACCGCGGAGGCGGGCGTCGGCGGCGACGAGGAGCCCGATGCGATCCTCCAGCGACGTGTCGGTCCAGGCCCGATCGACCGGCGAGGCATAGCTGCCGACCGGGTGCTCGAGTGGCGGCTCGTCGATGACCGCCCGACCGGCGGTCACTCGCGCCCAGTCCCGGGCCCGCTCGACCGCGGCCGCCAGTCCGGCCGAAGTGAGGTCGGACGTGGCGGCATAGCCGTAACCGCCGCCGGTCCAGATCGTCACCATCACCCCGACATCGAGGCTGGTCGTGACCGGTTCCAGTACCCCCTGGCGCACCCTGAGGTACTCGCCTCGTTCCTCGCTGAAGCGGATGGACGCGTAGTCGACATCGACCGGGAGCGCGGCCCGGAACCGATCTTCGAGCTGCTCGAACGTGGTCGCCTCGGCGGTGGACATGATCGAATTCTAAACGAGACCTGCTCCCGCCGATTCCCGCCCTGCGAGGGCACGGAAGCCCGGGCCGGGTCGGCGGGTTGCTCCTCCATGAAACGAGCCGTGTTCGACGGAGTTGTGCTGGCCGAGAGCGACGACGTGCGAGTGGTGGAGGGCATGGCCTACTTCCCGGCGGCCAGCGTCGATCAGGACCGGCTCGTCGAGAGCTCGACGATCAGCCGATGCTTCTGGAAGGGTAGGGCGAGGTACTGGCACGTCCAGGGCGAGGACGATCTCGCTGTCGACGCCGCTTTCGCCTATCCCAAGCCGTGGCCACTCGCACGCCGTCTCGTCGACGGTCGGATCGCGTTCTGGCGCGACGTCGAGATCCAGTCGACCGATTGACAGCCTCCGCTCGCCCCAGCCAGCGCACGCCCGCAGAAACCTGAGAAATCGTTAAAGGGGCCGAGCGGACCATGCCGATGGGACTACATGACCGATCCCGCCGCCTACCCGACGCTCGACGCCCCGGCCGACGTCCCTGCCCTCAGCGCCCGCTGTCACGCCTGGCTCGACGAGGCCCGCTCCGTGACCAACAGCCCGAGCATCCAGCGACTCATCGACGACATCCACGACGACCTCTTCGCCCTCGGACGGATCGACGGCGACTTCGAACCCGTCGTGCGGGATGCGCTGGGGTCGGTGGCGGCCGCCATCGAAACCGAGAGCGCCCTGCTGGCCACGCTGAGCTTGGCCAGCCTCAACTAGTGCCGGGCTCGGCGGTCACGGTGCCGCCGCGCGGGCAGGCGGTAGCCTGCCCATCCATGGCTCCGAAGCTGGCAACCGAAGACCAGGTCGACGTCGCGGGGCTCCTCGAGTTCGTCCGTCCTCGCCACAAGTGGCTGCTGGTGACGCTGCGGGCCGACGGGCGACCTCAGATCTCGCCAGTTTCCGGAGGGGTGACTCCCGACGGCCAGCTCGTCGTGTCGACCTACCCCTCGCGTGACAAGGTCTACAACCTCACCCGCGATCCCCGCACGACGATCTGTGTACTGAGCGACGAGTTTGGCGGCGCCTGGGTGCAGGTCGACGGGATGGCCACGATCACCCACGCTCCGGAGGCGGTCGACGGGATGGTCGAGTACTACCGGTCGATCTCGGGTGAGCACCCCGACTGGGACGAGTACCGCGAAGCCATGATCCGCCAGGGCAAGTGCTTGATCTCGGTCGCGCCGGAGCGGTGGGGCCCGATCGCAACCGGCGGGTTCCCCCCGAGCCTGGCGTCGATCGACGACCTCGTGGCCGGGAACCCCTCCTCGGGAGCGGCCGACGAAGACGGCGGCGACGAGGCCGACACGGCCGAGGCCTAGCCGACGATCATGACACGAGGGCGGACAGATCGGGCGTCCGGCGGTGATGGCCGGTGGCCACTTCCAGAGCCTTGGCCGCCTGGAGCACCCCGACATCGCCCAACGGTCGGCCGATGAGCTGAGCGCCGACGGGCAGACCGGCGTCGGTGAAGCCAGCCGGGAGCGACAGCGCGGGGAGCATGCAGGCCGAGATCCGGCAGTTGGTCAGCATCCAGTGCAGATAGGTCGGCACCGTCTCGCCGGCGACGGTGGTGGGGTGCTCCTGCCCGATCGGGAACGGTGAGACCTGGGTGACCGGAGCGATCAGCAGGTCATAGTCTTCGAAGAAGTCGTGGGCTCGCTGCCACAGGTGATTGGCCGTCGCCAGCGCAGCCGCCACGTCGGCGGCCGACAGCGCGAGGCCCCGCTCGACCTCCCCCCGCAGGGTCGCCTTGACCTGGTCGAGCCGGTCGGCGAGCGCCTTGCCTGGCCCGTTGGCGAACAGGAACGCCCGGAGCGTGATGAAGCACTCGTCCGCTCCTTGCAGGTCGGGCTCGTCCTCGGTGATCGTCCAACCGAGCCCGTCGGCCTCGGTGACGAACTCGGTCAGGACGCTGGCCACGTCGGGCTCTACCGGGAGACCCCCGAGTGTCGGGCTCCAGGCAACCCTGAGCGGCCGGGCCGGGCCGTCGATCACGGCGGGAAGGTCGATGGGTCGGTTGAGCGGGTCGCGGGACTCGGGTTGAGCGTGGACCCGAAGCTGGAGGACCAGGTCGTCGACCGTGCGAGCCATCGGCCCGGTGATGGACATCGTCTGCCAGGCGTTGCCCGGGCCGACGCTCGGCACGACCCGGGGCGAGGTCCTGAACCCGACCACGTTGCTCCAGGCTGCCGGGTTTCGCAGTGAGCCACCGGCGTCGCTCCCGTCGGCGATCGCCACCATCCCGCACCGGACGGCGGCGGCCGCCCCGCCCGAGGAGCCGCCGGCCGACCGCGTCGGATCGTAGGGATTGCGGGTCGTACCGTAGACCGGGTTGAAGGTGTGGGAGCCGACCCCGAACTCGGGCGTGTTCGTCTTTCCGAGCGCGACCGCCCCGGCGGCCTTGATCCGGGCGACGAGCAGCGAGTCGGCCTTCGGTCGGTTGTCGGCGTAGAGCGGGCAGCCGTAGGTCGTGACGAAATCGG
>JAOTYQ010000838.1 GCA_029861725.1 Acidimicrobiia bacterium
CGGCTTCGGCCAGCGTCGCCGCTGGGCGGTCGGTGACGAGGAGCAGCTCGGCCGCCTGCAGCTCGGGCGACAGTACCCGATCGGGCCCCGGCCCCGAAACCTCGCCCCGCAGCAGCCCCAGCAGCGCTTCGGTTGCGGCCGCTGGTTCGATGGGCTGGCGGAGATCGAGGGCGCGAGCGGCTACGACGTACTCGATCGCGAGGATCCGGCGCACGTTGCCGATCACGGTGCGGAGCTTGCGGGCCGCCGCCCAGGCCATGGAGACGTGGTCTTCCTGCATGCCCGACGTCGGGAGCGAGTCGACCGACGCGGGCACGGCGAGGCGCTTGTTCTCCGACGCCATCGCAGCTGCCGTGTAGTGACCGAGCATCAACCCGCTGTCGACTCCCACCTCGTGGGCGAGGAATGGTGGGAGGCCGGCGCTCCGGGCCTGATCGAGCAGGCGGTCCATTCGGCGCTCGGCGATCGCGCCGACCTCGGCCACGGCGATAGCGAGGAAGTCGGCCGCTAGGCCCAGCGGAGCGCCATGGAAGTTGCCGCACGATTCGATCCGACCGTCGGGGAGGACCATCGGATTGTCGATCGCCGATGCGAGCTCGATCTCGGCCACCCGGCGGGCGTGGTCGAGGGTGTCGCGGGCGGCGCCGTGAACCGCCGGGGCGCAGCGGATCGAGTAGGCATCCTGGACCCGCGGATCATCGGTGGCGTGGCTGGCCACGATCTTCGAACCGGCCAGCATCGTGCGGAGGTTGGCCGCGCTCGCCGCCTGCCCTGGGTGGGGTCGGAGCGCCTGGAGATCGGCGGCGAAGGCTGCGTCGGTGGCGAGCAACCCTTCGACTGTCATGGCACAGATGATGTCGGCCTGGGTCAAGAGCCGTCGGCAGTCGTCGACGGCGAGGCAGAGCATGCCGAGTGTGGCATCGGTGCCGTTCGTGACGGCCAGGCCTTCCTTCTCGGCGAGCACGATCGGTTCGAGCCCGGCATCCCGTAGCGCATCACCCGCTGGCCGTCGCCGGCCGTCGTGGTCGACCTCGCCCTCGCCGAGCAGCGCGAGAGCCCCGTGGGCCAGGGGAGCCAGGTCGCCGCTTGCCCCCAGCGATCCGTGCTCGGGAACGACCGGCGAGATCTTGGCGTTGAGCAAGTCGACCATCGCCCGGGCGACGAGCGGTCGAGCCCCGCTGGCACCGAGGGCCAACGTCCGGGCCCGGAGCAGCAGCATGGCTCGAACCACGTCGTCCTCGACGGCTCGACCCATGCCAGCGGCATGGGAGCGGACGAGCGCAACCTGGAGGGCTCGTCGCCGGTCGCCAGGGATCGAAACGGTGGCCAGAGCCCCGAACCCGGTGGAGATTCCGTACTTGGGCTCGCCCTCGGCCAACTGTTCCACGATCTTCCGGGAAGCTCGCATCCGCTCGATCGCGGCCTCGGTGAGCTCGACTCGAACACGGTCCCGTGCCACCGCGACCACGTCGGCGACAGTCACGCCGGGGCCATCGAGCCAGACCGTCACGAGGCGACCGCCTCGCCGTCGTTTCCGAGGTCTCGGTTCAGCCGCTCGACCGCCCCGGCCAGTGCCGCTGCCGCCTGCTGCCGGGCGCCAGCTCGGAGCCGATGGGCGGGCCCGATCACCGACATGGCAACGCCGACCTTGGCCTCCTGGGGCAGCGCCAGCGAGATCGCCGTGATGTCGGGCTCGATCGCTCCGGTTCTGACCGCAACCGTTCCCGGGTGGGTCAACGCTTCACCGATGGCGGTGCCGTCGAGGGCGACGGTCTGCCCAACCCGACCGACATGACGGATTGCTCGCTCGCTCTCTGCGCTGGCGACGTAGGTGGCGACGATCCCGTCGCCGATCGCGAGGTAGGTCGACTCACCGGTTTCGGCGGCGAGCGCGTCGAGCTGAGGCTGGGCGATGGCCACGAGCCGGTCCAGGTCGCCACCGTCGCGCAGCGAAGCCGCAAGCCGGAGGATCGTCGCACCAGGCGAGTAGAGCCCGCCCGCGTCGCGGTCGACGTAGCCGCGCGCCTCGAGCGCTCGTAGGTGACGGAGCGCGGTGGTCGGTGTCAGCCCGCAGGCCGCAGCGGCGGTCGTGAGGTTGCAGGCTCCCTCGGCGAGGACGACCTCGAGCAGGTCGAGCACCCGACCGACCGACCGAGGGACCGCATGGGTGCTGGTCCTCCCGCTCGCGCTCGTCATCGACTCGGTCCTTCAAACGGTTGGATGTCACGCATCGAATCATGCATCGAATGTCATGCATCGAATGTCATGTACTGACAACACATGTTGAGTGTTGACAATCTAGGATCTTCGAGCGCAGACTGCAAGGACCGACCGAGCGGCCGAGATCGATTGG
>JAOTYQ010000839.1 GCA_029861725.1 Acidimicrobiia bacterium
GTCGACATGTAAGAACATCATCGCCCGCGACAAGGTGCTCTACGAGGGCCACGTCGTCGCTGCGGTGGCGGCCGGCACCAGGAAGCAAGCCAAGGCAGCCGCCGATGCCATCGAGGTCACCTACGAGCTCCTCGATCACGTACTCACTGTCGACGAGGCCATGGCCGACGGGGCTCCGCTGCTGCACGAGCACCTGAAGACCAGGGGCGTCGACCCGGCACCCGAGGAGCCGTCGAACGTGGCGTCCCGCGTCGTCCACGAGCGGGGCGATCTCGACAAGGGGTTCGCCGAGGCCGATGCAGTGGTCGAGCGGACGTTCACCACCAAGCCGGTCCACCAGGGCTACATCGAGCCCCACGCCGCCGTCGCCGATGCGAGCCAGCAAGGTCGGGCCGACGTGTGGTGCTCGTCGCAGGGCCACTTCGCAATGCGGACGATGACCGCCTCGGTGCTCGGCTGGGAGCCGACGAAGATCAAGGTCACCCCGGCCGAGATCGGGGGCGGGTTCGGCGGCAAGACCGTCATCTACCTCGAACCGCTCGCGGTGACCCTCTCGATGAAGTCCGGCCGTCCGGTGCGGCTGGTCATGGGCCGCGACGAGGTGTTCAAGGCCACCGGCCCCACGTCTGGCACGAAGATCCGGGTGAAGCTCGGCGTCACCAACGAGGGCAAGATCACCGCGGCCGACGTCTGGCTCGGCTACGAGGCTGGGGCCTTCGCCGGGTCCCCGGTCGGTGCCGCCGGCATGACTGTGCTCGCTTGCTACGACATCCCCAACTTCTTCGTCGAGGGCTTCGATGTCGTGGTCAACAAGCCGAAGGTCGCCGCCTATCGGGCGCCGGGAGCGCCGATGGCGGCCTTCGCCATCGAGAGCGTGCTCGACGAGCTGGCCAAAGAGATCGACATGGACCCGATCGAGGTACGGCTGAAGAACGCCGCGGTCGAGGGCACCGAGGCCGCCTACGGACCGAAGTTCCCTCGCATCGGGTTCGTCGAGACCCTCGAGGCGATCCGCGATCACGAGCACTACTCGGCCGACCTGGGACCGAACCAGGGTCGAGGGGTTGCTAGCGGGTTCTGGTTCAACGCCGGGATGAACTCGAGCGCCACCGTCCACGTCAACGAGGACGGCAACCTGACCGTGGTCGTCGGCTCGCCCGACATCGGCGGCAGCCGGGCGTCGATGGCCTTGATGGCGGCCGAGGAGATGGGGATCGACGTGTCACGGGTGCAGCCCCTCGTGGCCGACACCGAGCAGGTCGGCTTCAACGACGTCACCGGCGGCAGCCGGGTCACGCTGGCCACCGGGGCGGCCGTGGTCGACGCCTGCCGCAAGGTGAAGGACGAGCTGCGGGCCCGGGCGGCGAAGACGTGGGACTGCGAGCTCGACGAGGTCGAGTGGGTCGACGGTCAGGCCCAGCACACCGGCGGCAGCGAGACACCGCTCACGCTGGTCGACATCGCACGGAAGTGGGGCCGCACCGGCGGTCCGATCTCGGCCACCGCCGCCCTGAACGCCCGAGGCGTCGGTGCTGCGTTCTCCACCCAGGTGTGCGACGTCGAGGTCGACCCGGAGACCGGCCAGGTGACGATCCTCCGGTTCACGACCGCCCAGGACGCCGGCACCGCCATCCACCCGAGCTACGTCGAGGGTCAGATGCAGGGCGGGGTGGTCCAGGGCATCGGCTGGGCGCTGAACGAGGAGTACGTCCATTCGGCCGACGGGACGTTGGAGAACCCGGGGTTCCTCGACTATCGAATCCCGGTGGCGTCCGATCTGCCGATGATCGACACGATCGTGGTCGAGGTGCCGAACCCGGCCCACCCCTACGGCGTGCGGGGTGTCGGCGAGGTCGGCATCGTGCCCCCGCTGGCGGCGGTCGCCAACGCGATCGAGGCGGCGACCGGTTGCCGCCACGAGTCGTTGCCGATGTCGCCGGTCAGGGTGCTGGAAGCGATCAACGAGCGCGACGCCGGAAGCGGCGGGGGCTGAGGCCGACCCGATGGCCAAGGTCTTCCTCGCCGCATCGCTGCGGGATCTCACCGACGGCGTCGCCGAAGTGGAGATCGACGCCGCAACGGTGCGCCGGTTGATCAAGCAGCTCGACGAGCGGTTCCCCGGAATCGGGGAACGGCTCGTCGACGGCACATCGGTGTCGATCAACGGCGAGATCATTGCCGACGCCCTCTACGAAGAGATCCCCGACGGCGCCGAGGTCCACTTCCTCCCCACCCTCTCCGGCGGCTGAGCTGCGGGCTTCCCCGCCGTCTCCCCCATCGCCCAAGACGAAAAAAGCTGGCTCATCCCCCTCTGGCGTGGTTGGGCCATCAAATTTCGAGGGGAGATCGGA
>JAOTYQ010000213.1 GCA_029861725.1 Acidimicrobiia bacterium
GACGCTCGAGCCTTCGCCCTCGGCATGGTCGCACTGGTCAACCCGTGCGGGTTCGCGCTCCTCCCCGCCTACCTCGGCTACTTCCTCGGGCTGAACGACGGCGACGAGCGCGAGTCGCGAATCGTCGCCCTGAACCGGGCCCAGGTGGTTGGCCTGTCGATGTCGGTTGGCTTCCTCGCCGTGTTCGGTGTCATCGGCCTCGCTCTGGCCGGGATCATCAGCAGCATCGTCGACTTCCTGCCCTGGGTCACGCTCGTGATGGGCTTCGGCCTGCTGGCCCTCGGGGCCTCGATGCTCTTCGGCTTCCAACCCCTACTCTCGCTTCCCAAGCTCGAGAAGGGAACCGGCAGCCGTTCCACTGCCAGCATGTTCCTGTTCGGGGTCTCCTACGCTCTCGCTTCGCTCACCTGCACCATCCCACTGTTCCTCAGTGCCGTCGGGACCTCCGCCGCCAACAACACCTTCGGTGAGCGATTCGGCGGCTTCGTGTCCTACGGCATCGGCATGGGGCTGATGGCGACCGGGCTCACCCTCGCCGTCGCCTTCGGCAAGAAGGGGATGGTCAACAGCTTCCGGCAGCTGCTGCCCAAGATCAACCTGATCTCCGCCGTCGTGCTGGTCATCGTCGGCGCCTACGTCGCCTGGTACGGCTACTGGTCGACCGACCCGATCAACATCCCGGCCGGTCCCGTTCGGCAGGTCGAGTCGTGGCAGGCCAGCCTCAGCGGCTGGATCGACGATCGAACCGCCATCCTCGGCTGGGGCTTCCTGGCGGTCAACGTGGCCGTCGGCGCCGCCGGATTCATCGCTCGCCGCTCAACCGCAGCGAAGACGACCGAACCGAGCGAGCCGGCCTCGGTCTGAGTAGGCTGACGGCCGATCGCAACCCAGCGATTCGGTTTGGTGAGAGCGGTCCGGCCCCTGGCACCCTGGATGTCGTGGAAGACGTCGACAAGACACCGATCACCTTCGCCGAGCTTCTCCGCAAGCCCGGCGTGATCGAGACGCTCGACCTGCGAGGCCCGATCGGCTTCTGCGCCTTCCACGGCGGCAACCTCGAGCGCATGACCGAACAGATCGCCTCGGAGGCCGCGGCCCGCTCCGGATCGTCGTTCTACGCCGTCATCCAGCCTCGGGGCATCCGGCATCACATCCCCTCGGTCAAGGTCGACCCCGACCATTCGGTCAAGCTGGCCGAGTTCGTCGATCACTGCCGGTACGTGATCGCGATCCACGGGTACGGGCTGCGCGGCCACTTCGCCAGCCTGCTCTGCGGAGGGGGGAACCGGGAGATGGCAGGCCACGTCGCACATCACCTCCGCAACGCCCTCCCGGCGTACGACTCGATCGACGACCTGGACCGCATCCCCCGATCGCTGCGGGGCCTGCACCCCCGGAACCCGTGCAACCTGTCGACTGGCGGTGGCGTCCAGATCGAGCTGCCACCCCGAGTCCGGGGTCTCACCCCGCTCGTCCTGCACTGGCCGTCGCACGACTACCGCAAGCGCCGATTCCCCCACGTCAACCACCTCATCGACGGCCTGGTCGAGGCGGCGAAGACGTGGCGGTCGGCCCCGGCCCCCACTCCGCCATCCGTTCGCAACGAGGTCCGGCCCGTAACCTTAGGACCGACTGGTCAAAGGTTTATCCACAGGTCCCTGTCGGGAGAGCCCCACCCACTCCCCTAGTCGGAACGGGAGTTTCCCCGATCATGGGGCCCGTCGATCGGCTTAGGGTGAGGCCATGACTATTCGAGACGCCATTGACCAGATGCTGGCGGACCTCGAGCTTGGAGCCGATCCAGCCGAGGTGCTGGCCGACCATGGCTTCGAGGACGTCTCATCCGAGGCGCTCTCGTCCGCCCTGATCCACTTCGCCGAGCGGGCCCCGCTCGCCGTGGCCGACGCCCTCGCACCGATCGTGACCCGCGTGTCGCCGGTGCCGTTCGCCGAGGGCGACCTCCCCGACGTCGGCGGCGCCGAAGCGATCCTCGCCGAAGGCGGCGACGTCCTCGCGCTGCTGTCAGAGGTCGGGTTGGCCGAGCGCGCCGACGCCGGCACCGAGACCGAGACCGACCCCGGGAGCGGCATCGACGATGACGGCGACGCCGCCACCGATGCCCTCGACCAGCTGACCGACGGCATCGAGCCGGCGGCCGACGACGCCGAGTCGACCTTCGGGATCGGCGACGAGGACCTGCCCAGCTTGGACGACATCGACGTCGAGCTCGAGGAGTTCGACGATGCCGGCGCCCTCGCCGACGCAGCCGAGGCCGCGATCGACGACGCCCTCGACGAGGGCTTCGACGGGCTCGACACGGCGTCGTTCACCGACTTGTTCGATCAGGCGGCCAACGCCGCCGGGATCGACGAGCTCGACGACACCGATCCATCCGACCTCGATCTCGACTGAGACCAGCGATCAGCAGGCCTCAGCCGAAGCCGGCGACGACCTCTTCCAGGCTGCGGATCGCGACCCTTGCCGCCTGGGAGAGGTCGTGTGACGCCAACGGGCTCTCGGCCAGACGCTGCCATCGCCCGATCGACTCATAGGCGGTCGTGCGAAGTTGCTCCTCGCTCGCGTCGGCTGTGAGGCCCAACCGTTGCCACGGAGCGACGCCGGCCGAGCCAAGCGTCTGCTCCAGGTCGAGGAGGTCGTCCTCCTTGGCCACGATCCGCCCGGTGCGGATGGCAGCCATCATCGCCAGCTCGTTGAACGGATGAGCGCCAGCCATGACCTGCTCGATATCGAGGAGGAGCTCGGCCGATGCGGGGTTGGTCGGGTTCTCTTCGCAGAGCCGCTCGACCGTCAACAACGCCGAGCGGGTCTTGAGCACGGCGGCCCGATCGACGAACAGCGTGGTCAGGATCGTCTGCAGCTCTATCAGCCCGGAGCGCTTCGTCAGCTCCCGGGCGAGCTCGACACTCGACCTCACCCGCTTGGCCCGCAGCAACGCCATCGACTGCCGGATTCCGAAGATCCCGAACCGGTCCAGCAGCTGCTCACGCTCCAGCGAAGTCAGCGGTGTCTCCGGCCGAGCCTGGATGAACCCGTCGGCCGACAGCAAGTAGGTGTCCATCTCCTTTCGAGGCACCGCCGCCAGCTCGACCAACCAACCGAACTCGCGCTCGGTGAGGGTCTCGGCCGTCTCGGCCAGCAGACCGGCGACGGGCAAGACGACCTGGACGAGGCGACGGAGGCGGCTGTCGCGGCCGTAACGGTTGGCGATGCGCTGGGCCGAAGCCATCGAATCGATGCGCCCACCGCCGATCTCGTCGGCTCTCGACAGCACGGCGATGGCGTTGACCGGGTTGGGTTGGGAGACCGATTCGTCGTGGAACGCCTCCAGCAAGCCCAGATCCGACGAGTGGATGTGCTTCATGAGGTACAGCACCGCGTCGGCCGGGGTCTCGGTGTCCTTAGGGTCGAGGAAGTCGAACGCCCGCTCACCAACGCCTTCGCTCAAGGTGTCGACCCCCGGCGTGTCGACCAAGGTGAGCTTCCGCAGCCCGCCCGACGGCCAGGTGATGTCGAGGCGGTCGACCGACACCGGATCGCGGCCCTCCAGGTCGACCTCGATCGCCCCGTCATCGCGGTGGAACCGGAGTTGCACCGGCGATGAGCCGTCGCGCGGGTAGAGCATCACCTGGTAGGTGTGGCCATCGTGGTACCACGTCACGATCTTCGTGCACTCGCCGGTGTCGGTCGGGGCCAGGCGCTCACCGACCAGCGCGTTGAGCAGCGTCGACTTCCCCGCCTTCACCTTGCCGGCGATGGCGACTCGCAGCGGACCTTCGAGCCGGGCCCGGGCCGCACCCAGCGCCTCCGAGCCGGGAACCCCGGCGAAGGCCACGTCGGCCTGATCGAGCAGCCGTCGGGTGCGCTCGATGAGCTGATCGCTCATGGCGCCGGAGGCACCGCAGACGGGGCCAGCTTCACCGCACGGTCCCGCAGCCCCTTGATCCGTTCGAGCTCCGCCGTCACGTCGCGCAGCTTCTTCGACCGGTCGGCCTTGGCGACGTTCGCCGCTTCGGTGGCCGACTTGAGCGCATCGGTCGACGAGCGGTTCAGCTCGTCGGCCAGCGATCCGTAATGATCCCGCAGCTGGCGCTGGATGCGGCGGAGCGTGTCGCGGCTGTCCTTGCCGATCTGGAACGACACTTCGTCGCAGTAGCGACGAACGGTGCTCTTCGCCTCCGACCGGCGCCGGGTCAGCGCTCGTTCCTTCTCGTCCTTCACCCCTTTGCGTCCCAACAGCGCGCCGGCCCCGAGCCCCAACCCGGTCACCAACAGTGCGGGCACGGCGACGAAGGGAAGGCCGCCGAGGATTCCCACCATCAGGAAGCCCGAGTACGAGCCCCGCAAGGCCGATAAGCCCCTCGAACCGGACTCCATCGCCTCGGCGTCGATGCTCGGGTCGACCCCGACCCTCGACATGGCCTGGGCTGCGTTGTGGATCTCGAGATCGGCGAGGATGTCCTGACCGTCGCTGCCGAAGTGCTCATCGACCTCACGGCTCAGCTCCGAGGTGCGCTCGGTCAGATAGCGATAGTTGGCCACGACGGCCTGCGACATCGCGTTCTCCAGCCACGGCTCGAACTCATCCCAGCTGTCGGCCGGGTCGAAGCCCTCGATCGCCTTGTCGGCTTCGGCCAGCAGCCCACGAATTCGTCCCCGCAGATCGAAGTCGACGTCGCTCGTCAGGTCGGCGATTCCGTCGTTGAGCGTGACATTCCACTTGGCGACCTGGCTCCGCAACGACTCGGCCCTCGCCTTGGCCTGCTCCAACCCCGACACCAGCGCTGCGCTCGCCTCGGGATCATCGAGCGCTTTGCGCTGTGCTTCGAACTGGCCGGAGAGCTGGTCGCACACCGAGATGACGTCCCGCTGAGCGTTCAGCCGGTTCCGTTGGGCGTTGGCCGCCACGATGTCGTTCGTGATGTACTGCACCAGCGAGGGGAAGCCGGACTGCTTGTTGATCTCCTTGTCCTTGCGGCGGATCGCCTCCACCCGCAGCAGCGACGACACTGGGATGATCGGCCGGCTCATGCCCAGCCGGGCGAGATGGCCCTGGTTGATCTCCAGCACGTCCCGCCAGCGGGGATACAGGTCGGTCTTCGTCATGACGCACACGACGCTCGGACACATCTCGATCGCCTGGGCGAGGTAGTCCATCTCGGCCCGGGTGTATTCCTGTGACGCGTCGCTGATGAACATCGCCGCGTCGGCGATCGACAGCGCCCCGAGGCCCGCTGCGGCATGGGCCGAACCCAGGCCACCGACACCCGGTGTGTCGACGAGGATCACGCCGTCGCCGAGCAGCTTCCGGGGGATCTCGATCTCCACCCCCTTGACGAGCAGCGAGGGATCGGTACCTCCGAGCTCGGTGGCGTACTGCCGGATCTGATCGAAGTCGATGGCGACCCGCTGGCCGTCACCGTCGGGGTCGGACGCCGGCTTGACCAGGGCGAACGCCCGCCGCTCATCGCCGTACCGCACGATCGTGTGCACCGCGGTGGCGATGTCGTCGTCGACGGGGCAGATGTTCACGTTGACCAGCGCGTTGACCAGCGAGCTCTTGCCCTGTTTGAACTCTCCGATCGCTACGACCTGCACATCGGGGCGGTTGACCCGCGCCAGCATCGTGTTCAGCCGGTGAGCGAAGTCGGGGCGCTCGTAGGCGCTGGCCGCCTTCATGGCCAGGTCGAGGACGGCTCGGACGTCGCCGTTGGGGTCGGGTTTGGCCATCCGTTCCCTCCTCCTCTCGGATCGTGCCCTGGCCGCTCGTGCAGATCCGACACTATCCGCAAGGCGAGCCAGGACAAAGACACCCCCCGGCTACCATCGGAGCGTCGAACAGGCCGCAGGGGACCGCCGGGAGAGCGAAGCATGACAGAGTCACGGCTGGTGATCGGAGCCGGCGGAACCGGGCGCACCCACCTCCTCGCCTCGTGGGCGGGCGATGTGGCCGGTGACGTCCCGATCCTGACCGCCAGCCCTCTGGCCCCGGTCACGTCCGACGAGATCGAGGCCGCGCTGGCCCGAGGAGCCGAAGCGATCGCCATCGACGACCTGCAGTGGCTCGAGTCGGCTGCCCTCGACGCTGTCACGGCAGCAGCCAGGATCACCCCGGTACTGGCGAGCCGCCGACCCACCGGCGGCAGCGAGCCCGATCCCGATGCCCTCGACGCGCTGACCGATCTGCTCACCCGGACGGAGCCCGCCGTACGGCTCGGCCTGCTCGACGTCGACCGGTTCGCTGCCGTACTCGCCGATCTCCGAGCCAGGGCCGAAGCGCGCGACGGCGGCGCAGCCCGGGGCGGAGCACTGGCCACCGAAGAGGTCGAACGGCTCCACGCCGCCACCGCAGGCTCGGTCGGCTTCGCCGCCGACGCGGTCGCGACCGCGTGGGACGGCGCCCTCGATACCGTCCCCGCCGCCCTCGTCGATGCCGTCAGCACCAGAATCCGCCGAGCGGGCCCAGCGGCCTCCGCCCTCGCCGCGCTGTGGGCGCTCACCGCCGCGCCGGGAACGGCCGAAGCCCTCGCCGTCGCCCTCCGAGCGCTGCCCGACGACATCGACCCGAGCGTTGCCGAGCGATCGGCCAGGGGCGGAGGCCTCGTCACCGACGACGGCTCGCTCATCCCGCTCGTCGCTCGCTGCGCCGGAGCCGGCCTTACCGGAGCCGAGCGGGCCGCCCTCCACGATCGGTTGGCCAACGCTCTCACCGATGACCGGCTGGCGGCAGCTGAACACCTCGTCGTCGGGGCGGGCGAGGTTGACGGCGCCCCCCGGATCCTGGCGTCAGCCGCCATGGGCCTCGCCGTGACCGATCCGGGCCAGGCGCCGAGATTCATCGATCGGGCCGAGCAGCTCGGGCTCTCCCCGACCGAGGGCTCCCTCCTGCGGGCGCTGACTGCGTTCCACGCCGGCTCGCCGGATGCTCTCGCCCATCTCGACGCGGCCCAGTCGAGCCCGGGCGGTGCCGACGACGACCGCTCGGCCGTGCTCGGCTACGGCATCGACACCCGCGATCTTCGCTTCGAGTCGGCCGCACGCCGCCCGATTGCCGGCGATCTGGGCGAGCCCCTACGCGCACTGGCCCTCGGGCTCGCCGGTCGTCCCAGCCATCTCGACGAGGCTGTTGCCGCCACCCCGCTCGGGACGACGCTCGCCACCGTGGCCAATGCCGTCCACGACCTGGCCGACGGCTCGGTGACCGCCTCGATCGGTGGGTTCAGCACCGCCGCCGACGATTTCGACCGCCTGCGGCCAACAGCCCCGTTCGGTATGACCCCCCACGCGGTGGGGTCGCTCGGCGCTCTGCTCGTCGGCGACCTCGCCGCGGTCGAGCTGCTCACGAGCCAAGCGATCGAGCAGCGGAGCGGCGGCACGGGCGAAGCCCTGACCCATCGCCTCCTCCAGGCCTACGGGCGACTCGTGGCCGGCGACTACAGCCACGCGCTCGCGGTGCTTCGCGACCTGACAGGGCGAGACGTCGCCGCCGGACCGGGCGAGGCAGCGGATGAGCCCGCCGACGACCTCGACGACGTGACCGGCGAGGTGTCGCCCGACACCCAGTCGAGCGCGTCGATCGCGCTGCTCTCGCAGCGAGATCGTCTCCTGCTCGCCTCGCTCGAGGCCGCAATCGCCCGCCGCTCCGGCGACACCGGCCGCTTGCGAGCGGCCTGGAGACGAGCCGAGGAGGCGCTCATTCGGCCATCGAGCAGCTGGCTCTTCGCCGATCCCTTCGCCGAGCTGCTCGCCGCCGGGGCCCGGCTGGGCGATCGCCGCCGCGTCGGCCCCGTCGTCGACCAGCTGACCGAGCAGGGCCTGAGTCTCCCGGCCAGCGGTCCCGGACCGACCTCCGCCCACTGGCTCCGACTGCAGGTGGCCATCGCTGCCGACGATCACGCCGCGGTGTCCGAGACGGCCGCCGCGATGGCAGGCGCAACCGCGACCGACGAGCGATCGCTGACCCGGATCGACGCAGCCGGAATCTGGGCCAGGATCGCCGGTGCCGGCGACGCGGACCGGGCCGGAGAGGACGAGATCATCGCAGTCGCCGAGCGGCTGTCGGCGATCGGCGACGGCTGGGAGGCATCCCGCATCCTTGGCCAGGCCGCCCTCGACGAGCCCGATCCCAAAGCAGCGCGGCGGATGCTCGAGCTGGCCAGAATCTCTGCGTCGGAGCACGTCGACGAGACCTCCGGCGAGGGCCTTTCGGCCCTCGGGCTGTCCGAGCGGGAGGCCGAGGTGGCACTGCTCGTCGTCGAGGGCCGGACCCACAAGGAGGTCGGGGCCCAGCTGTTCATCTCCCCGAAGACGGTCGAGCATCACGTCGCCAAGATCCGCCAGAAGGTCGGCGCCTCGTCTCGGGCCGAGCTCCTCTCGATCATTCGCGAAGCGGTTGGGGGCAGCTGAGTCGAGCGGGACACCAGATTTCGGGGATGGGCCGGCGGTCAGCGCCGAGCTGCCGGATCTCGCCTGGCTAGCCGTCGGTGGCACGAGCAGCACTGGTTGGAGCGGATTGGGTCGAGGGCGCCGCGACGACACGGAGACGCCACCGCGCGAGGCTCACACCCGTAGAGAAGATCCCCCTACCCGGGGGTACGACCAACCCCTAAGGTGACGCCAGGGGACTAGGGGTACCCCCGATTCCGGGCGGAGTGAGGCCGAATAGGTTGAGCTCTACAGGAACAACCCAGCTACCAACTCATCCAATTCGGAGGGAAAGAACAATGGCATCAGAAGGAGTACCGGCAGA
>JAOTYQ010000840.1 GCA_029861725.1 Acidimicrobiia bacterium
GAGTTTCTCGGCTGGCAGTTGACGGCGAGCGCTCGGGCGTTCATCGAGCAGAGCCAGATTCCCGATTTGGTCGGAGACGAGAGGGCCAACTACTTCTCGGTGCGACGCGACCCGAGCAGCGTATTGGCAGACTGGCGCGAGCACATCACCGACGACCAGCTCAGAGATGTCGACCGAATACTTGGCTCCTCGTGGCTACTGGAGCTTTGGTCCGAGCACCACGGCTAGCCACGATTCTTCGTACGTCCCGCATGACGGGGGTCCGGCCAGGCGGAGCTACTCGACGGTCGCACTGAGGGGCGATTCGGTGCGGCTCCGGGCGACCTTCCGGTGGAAGTAGATCAGCGAACCCCAGGCGGCGATGACGAGGTACAGCTCGGCGAGGAGCGTCGCCGCGACGGCGCCTTCCCATCCCTGTCCAGGGATCAGGAGCAGATAGAGCACGACCGACACCACCGAAGAGCTGAGGTAGACCGCCGCACGCTCCTTGGTCCGACCGATGCTCAGGAGGCCGTTCGTCGGGATCACCCCGAGCGCTGTCAACGGAAGGAACAGCAGTAGCCAATTGACGATTGTCTTGGCCTCGTCGTATTCGTCGACCAGCAAGAAGTCGATCACCGGCCGAGCTAGGTACAGGGTGACGGCAAGACCCGCCCCCAATGCGAAGAGCACTCCTGTCAGGTGGGTCACCCGTCGCAGATTGGCGCCGCCCGCACCGGGCTCCGCAGGGAGGAATCGGTGGAAAGCCGCCTGTGCGACGACCCGTATGGGCATCGCGCCGAGCAAGATGATTCGGAAAGCCGCCCCGTACTGACCGGCGTCGGCCCTCCAGTCGAAGGCGTTGAGTACGAACTTGTCGCCATCGGTCTGGAAGCTCGAGGCAACCATCGGTACCGCGAAGACGGCGCTGCTTCGGAACGCGTCGGTCGGTGGGGATCGGAGCGAGATCCGGTAGCCAGCACGGGGCAGGCGCACTCCGAGCAGCCAGCCGACATAGAACGTGTAAAGAACGACATAGGCGGCCGCGAGGTTACGGATCGAGAGGTGACCGGCGAGGGCCAGGCTTACGACCGCAATGAGCTTGAGCGTGACCGCTCCCATCTTGACCCGGGTCATGGCGGGGAAATCGACTGCGATCTGGATCAACCTGGCGCAGACGAAGATCGTAGAGGTCGCCCACAGCTCGCTCACGACGATCAGGACGATCTCGACCGGGGTGAGCTCGATGAAGATGAGTCCGACGCCCACGGCGAAGATGCTGGATACCGTGCCCACCGTCAGGGTCAACGAGAGGAACGACGTCAGGATTTCGCTCTTGGGCTGCCGGTAGCGGTACGAACGTTGAAGCAGTGCCAAACCAGGGCCGGCGAACGTAAGCGCGCCCAGAGGAGCGACAATTCCGTACAAACCGAAGAACGCCCCGTACCGCTCGTCGGGTAGCACCCGCTGCAGCATGAGGAAAGAGGCCATTGCCGCCCCCGCAGCGTAGAGGTCGTGGGCTCCGGCCCACATCGTGTCCTCGGCCAGGCCGTCGAACGCGGTCCAGACTCGGTTGAGGAGGACTCGCACGCTCAGGATCGGCCCAACGCGCAACACGCTGTCCGCGGGCAGGCCATTGAGAGCGATCGGCACAGCTGAGGGGCCAGCGCCCGGCACACGCCCAGTCGGCAGAGTCCCAGCGCGGCGGAACCATCCATCGTGCTCCTCCGTACGATCGGCCCACTTTATCGGTCTCGTCCTCCCAGATGACCAGGCACGACTCTCTGAGCTGCCGCATTCCTGCCGGTCTGCCGAAGCCCCGAGATCGTGTCGCAGCTCGGGGGTGTAAGTGCTGACCGGTCAGGGTCGGGAGCAGGGCCCGAGCTACCTCTGCTGGTCGCTGTTCGGGTGAGAACAGGCCGGCGCTTTCGAGAGAGCGCCGCGCGGCGACCGCTGCGAAAGATCCGATCTGCGCTCATCTTGGTGCATCTTCGGTCGATCGAGATTGGGCTGAACGAGGTCGGCGACGGCGTTCCAAGGATTGGACCCAGGTTCGAAGTCGCTGTCGCATGGAGGGTGAACGGCGCAGTGCGGGTGGCAGGCAACGTGCTGGCGTTCAACGCCGAAAGGAACCTCGGAATGTCGAACGCGTCGCTGGGCAGGAGTCTCGAGAAGCTGAGCTCCGGGTTCCGGATCAATCGCGCTGGCGACGATGCAGCCGGACTGGTCATCTCTCGAAAGCTGCAGGTCGAGGTCTCCGGTCTGCGACAGGCGGTCCGAAACGCACAGGATGGCATCAGCTTCGCCCAGACGGCGGAGGGGGTTCTCGGTGAGGTCCACATCCTGCTTGGCCGGATGCGAGAC
>JAOTYQ010000841.1 GCA_029861725.1 Acidimicrobiia bacterium
GCGGAGTGGACGACCGAGGTCGGCCGGCTCGTCGGCTCCACGGCGGCGGCCAGCGAGTGGGCGAACGACATCGGAACCCCGGATCCCGACGTGCTGCTGGTCATCGACGAGCTCCGGCGCCGCGGCCTCGTGGTCGCCATCCTGACGAACGGGACCGACACCGTGCCGGCCGAGCTGGTCGAGCTCGGGATCGACGCCCGGGTCGACGCGGTGTTCAACAGCGCCGAGACCGGGTTTGGCCAAGCCCGACGCGGCGGCGTTCGCTCACGCCTGCGACCAGCTCGGCGTCGAGCCTTCCTCGGGCCGCAGCGGTGCAGGTCGGTGGGGCGCCGAACGGGACCTTTGCGGGGTCCCACAACTAGAGTCGAGCCCGACCAGCGCAACCACGCCCGGCGGCCATCGCCGGTCCATCGACACGATCCAGCGCACGCGCTCGAGAAGGGGAACATCGCCATGAACGTGGCCCAAGCCATCGCCCGCATCCTGAAGGCCGAGGGGGTGGAGATCCTCTTCGCCTACCCGGTCAACCCGTTGATCGAGGCGGCAGCCGAGGTCGACATCCGAACGGTTATCGTCCGCCAGGAGCGGGTCGGGTTGCACATGGCCGACGCCTACAGCCGGCTCAGCTCCGGCGACAAGCTGGGCGTGTTCTGCATGCAGCACGGTCCGGGAGCAGAGAATGCCTACGGGGGCGTTGCTCAGGCCTACGGGGAGTCGGTGCCGCTCATGGTGATCCCGATGGGGTACCCGACGCGGGTGATGAACGTAGAACCCAACTTCAGCTCGTGGCGGCAGATGAACGGGGTGGCCAAGCTGACCGACCACATCAGCGACCCCAAGGTGGTGGAGGAGGCCATGCTCCGAGGCTTCTCGGCGTTGCGCAACGGGCCGCCCCGCCCCGTGGTGATCGAGGTAGCGGCCGACGTGTTCGGGGCCGAGGCCAAGGACCCGACCGACACCTACGTCCCGGCCCTGAGCACCCGGTCGGCCCCTGATCCGGCCAACGTGACGGCGGCAGCCGAGGTCTTGGCCGGCGCCGACAACCCGGTGATCTACGCCGGCCAGGGGGTCCACTATGCGAAGGCGTGGAGCGAGCTGATGGAGCTGGCCGAGCTGTTGCAGGTCCCGGTGACGACCACGCTGGCCGGCAAGTCGTCGTTCCCCGAGGATCACCCGCTAGCACTGGGCACGGCTGGACGCACGATCGGCAAGCAGGTCCGCGACTTTCTCGACAACGCCGATGTGGTGCTGGCGATCGGGGCCAGCCTGACCCGGACCGGGTTCGGGCAGCGGATGCCCCAGACCACGATCATCCACGCCACCGGCAACCCGGGCGACATCCAGAAAGACGTTCCGGTCGAGCACGCCCTCGTCGGCGATGCGCAGCTCACGCTCCAGGCCCTGATCGACGAGATCGGGTCGGGCCCCCACGCCAAGGCCGACGATCGCCGGGAGACGGTGCCGACCGAGATCGCGTCGACCCGGGAGGCGTGGCTCGACGAGTGGAAGCCGAAGCTGACCAACAACGACGCCCCGATCAACCCCTACCGGGTGGTCTACGAGCTCGATCGCCTCGTCGATAAGGAGAACTGCATCGTCACCCACGACGCCGGCAGCCCCCGCGATCAGATGACGCCGTTCTTCAACGCCGTCTCTCCGCTCGGCTACCTCGGCTGGGGCAAGACCACCCAGCTCGGGTACGGCCTCGGCCTGGCGATGGGAGCGAAGCTGGCCCACCCCGAGAAGCTGTGCATCAACGTGTGGGGCGACGCCGCCATCGGCTTCACCGGCATGGACTTCGAGACCGCAGTGCGGGAGCGGATCCCGATCCTGTCGATCCTCCTCAACAACTTCTCGATGGCGATCGAGATCCCGATCATGCAGGTGGCCCAGGAGAAGTACGGGAGCACCGACATCTCGGGGAACTACGCCGACATGGCCACGGCGTTCGGGGGCTACGGCGAGCGGATCGAGGACCCCAACGACATCGTGGCCGCCCTGCAGCGCGGCATCGCCAAGACCGAGGAGGGCGTCCCCGTCCTCCTGGAGTTCATCACCGACAAGGAGATCAGCTACTCCACGTACTGACCTCCCGAGACTGCGTGAGAACAGCGACACGGACGACAGGAGAAGCATCAACATGGCCGAGGACCGCTTCACGGTTCCCGACGACGTGGCGATCCGGGTCGACGAAGCCGACATGCGGGCGACCGTCGAGACGATCTTCACCGCCAAGGGGATGCCGGCCGCCGACGCCGCCCAGGCGGCCGACACGTTGCTCTACGCCGACCTCCGAGGGATCGACTCCCACGGCGTGTCGGACATGTTCCCCGTCTATCTCC
>JAOTYQ010000215.1 GCA_029861725.1 Acidimicrobiia bacterium
TGAGAGGTTCTCGCCCTGACGAAGGAGAGACAGGCAATGAGAGAGATCACTGTCAGCCGGGATCTCGCCGCGCCGCGTGCTGCGGTCTGGGGCGTGCTCGCCGATTTCCCCAACATCGCCGACTGGAACGGCGGGGTGAAGAAGAGCTTCGCCACCAGCGAGGCCACCGAGGGCGTGGGGGCGACCCGGCACTGCGATCTGGCGCCGCTCGGCGGGCTGGAGGAGACGATCAAGGAGTGGGAGCCCGAGGAGCGGCTGGTGGTGTCGATCGACTCCGCGGCCAAGCTCCCGATCAAGTCGGGCCTGGCCACGTTCACCCTCGACGAGAGTGACGCCGCGACCTCGGCCCGGGTGGAGTACAGCTACGAGACCAGGTTCGGTCCCGTCGGCGCGGCGCTAGGGCCGCTGCTGGACAAGCAGCTCAGCAAGGGCTTCAGTGGCTTTCTCGACGATCTCGAGACCGCCGCCAACGCGCGTGCTCCCGAGGGCGACGCCGGGTAGGAACGGTCGGCTCCGGTGCTCCGTCCGCCGCGGATGACCTTGTCTGCACCGATGATCCTCGGTGTGGCGGCGCTGGCCGTCGTCGCGGCGGCGTGCAGCAGCGCGAGCCAGGATGCGGCGCCGGCACCGAGCCCGACACCGACGGCCACCGCGTCCGCGACCACTGTCCCTGACGTGGCGGCCGAGAGCACGCCGACCGCCACGGTGCCACCGGTGGGGACACCGTCACCCGCCGAGACCCCGACCGTGACGCCGGCCCCGGCGGCGCCGATCCCGGCCGCGGACCTGGTGATCACGGCGTTTCCGGTCCCGCCCGGCTCGCGACCCCATGACGTGGCACCGGCCCCCGACGGTGGCGTGTGGTACACCGGCCAGGGCTCGGGCGAGCTCGGATGGCTCGACCCCACCACGGGCGAGACCAGGCAGATCGCACTCGGCGCCGGCTCCCGCCCCCACGGCGTCATCGTCGGGCCCGACGGTGCGGCATGGGTGACCGACGGGGGACTGAACGCAATCGTCAGGGTCGAACCGGCAACCGATGCGGTGACGGTGTATCCGCTGCCCGCCGACCGGCCCGATGCCAACCTCAACACGGCGACGTTCGACGGCGACGGGCTCCTGTGGTTCACGGGTCAGAACGGCGTGTACGGCGTCCTGGATCCCGTGGATGGAGCGATGACGGTCTTCGATGCGCCTCGCGGCACGGGGCCGTACGGCATTGCGACCACACCGGGCGGCGAGGTGTTCTATGCGTCGCTGGCCGGAAGCTACGTGGGCGCGATCAATCCCGACCGGAGCGTCAGCATCCTCGAGCCGCCGACCGCCGATCAGGGAGCACGCCGCGTGTGGGCCGACTCCACCGGGGCGGTGTGGGTGAGCGAGTGGACATCGGGACAGCTCAGCCGGTACACACCGGTCACCGGCGAGTGGGAGAGCTGGCTGCTGCCCGGCGAGGAACCCCAGGCCTACGCCGTCTACGTCGACGACACCGACATCGTCTGGGTCAGCGATTTCGGCGGTAACGCCCTTCACCGCTTCGACCCGACAACCGAGCAGTTCGACACGTTCGAGCTGCCCCACGATCCCGGCGACGTGCGCCAGATCCTCGGCCGTCCCGGTGAGGTCTGGGGGGCGGAGTCCGCAGCCGATCAGCTCGTCGTGGTGTGGCGCGGCGACTGAAGTCCGTCGGCGCGGATCGATTCCGGAGTGAAGGCGACTGGCTTCGGGCCTGACGGTGTGGTCGTTCGACCTCGCCGCCAGGCCCGGGCTGTCAGCACCAGGCGAAGAGCTCCGGGTTGGTGGTGTGGAGCTTGACAACCTGTCCGAGCTTCAGGAACGAACCCTCCGGGAGATCGGCGAAGATCGGCCCGTTCACCGGATCGGCAAGGGTGCTGTAGTCGATCTGGCCCTGAGCCGCGGCCTGGAGCAGCCCGAGGTCCTTCAGCGTCCCGAGACCCGCCTGGACGCATGCCCCACGTTCGTTGGGTGCAGCGGTCGCTGCGTCGGCAGTCACCGCCAGGCCTGCTGTCATCGATGCCACCATGGCGAGTGCCGCGAATGTCTTCCTCATCGTGTTCTCCCTTCATCGCCGGGCCGCCGATATGGACCCGATGACACCTCTACGGCGCCACATGGGGCCGCGGATGCAGGAAGTGTCGGGTCAGCGCCGGCCGCCGTCGACGAGGAACTGCTGGGCCGTGCAGGCGGCGCCGTCGTCGGCCGCTAGGAACAACACCATCTGGGCGAACTCGGCGGGGTAGATGCGCCGCTTGATGGCTTGGTCCCGCAGCGTGCCCTCCTCGCCCTCGGGTGACCACCACTTGGTCAGCTGCCGCTCGGTTGCGACCCACCCGGGCAGGACGGTGTTGACCCGAATGTTGTCGGGGCCGAAAGTCCGGGCCAGGGTGCGGGTGATGCCCTCGACGCCGGACTTGGCGATCGCATAACCGGGGAAGAAGTCCTCCTGCATCATGTAGCTGCTCGACCCGATGTTGATGATGGAGCCGTTGCCGGCCTCGATCATCCCCGGTGCCACGGCCTGGATGGCGAAGAAGTAGTGGCGCAGGTTCGTGTCGAGCCGGTCGTTCCAATACTCCGGGGTCATCTCCTGCCACGTGTGCCGGTCGTCGCTGGCGGCGTTGTTGACCAACACCGTGATCCCGCCGAGATCGGCCTGGGCCGTGGCCATCACCTGCTGGAGGGCTGCGATGTCGACCAGGTCGACCTCGTAGAACCGGGGGACATGGCGGGGGTCGGTCGCGGCGCACCGGGCCAGCGTCTCGGCGGCCTTCGCGGCGTTGATGTCGGCGAACCCGACCCGGCTGCCCTGCCGGACGAACTGCTCGACCATGCCGGCGCCGATGCCGTCGGCCCCGCCGGTGATGAAGACGGTGCGATCGACGAGCGAGGGGTAGGAGGCGTAGTCGGTGGGGGGTGCTGCGGTGGGGTCGGTCATGGCAGGGTCCTCGGTGTTTGGATGTGTGGTCTCAGAAGTCGTAGAGCTCGGCCGGGTTGTCGACGAGCACCCGGTGGAGGATGCCGGCGTCGGGGAACCAGCGGTCTGCGAGTCGAGCCAGGTCGGCCGCCCCCGGCGGGTCGGTCTGGCCGGGATGGGGCCAGTTCGTCGCCCACAGCACCCGGTCCGGGGCTCGTGCGACGAGGGCGTCGACGAGCGGGAGCAGATCGTCGTAGCCGGGCGGCCCGATGACGGACGACTCGTAGGGGGCTGACAACTTCACCCAGCCCCGACCGCTCTCGACCACGTCGAGCAGCGTCTCGAAGCTCGGGTGATCGATGTCGACCGGTGGCATGAACCGGCCGACATGGTCGACCACCAGGTCGACGGGCAGACGCAGGAGCTGGTCGCCTCGCTCGTAGAGGTCGCGGCCGTTCAGCTGGAGCTGGATGTGCCAGCCGAAGGGTGCAATGCGTCGAGCGACGACGTCGAGCATCTCCCACGGCACGGCGCCGCCGGGGAGCATGTGGAACCGCGCCCCCCGAACGCCGAGGTCGGTGAGCCGCGCCAGCTCACTGTCGTCGGTGTTGTCGTCGACAACCATCACGCCGCGCGCGGCATCGTCGAACGCGGCCATCGCGTCCAGCTGGCAGGTGTTGTCGAGGCCGTAGGTCGTCGGCTGGACCACGACCAGTCGGTCGAGTCCCAGCTCGACCGCGATCATCCGGTAGTCGTCGACCGTGGCATCGGGTGGGCGGAGGAACGCGCCGGGCGCAACCGGATGGCGGCCGTCGTAGAAGTGGACGTGGGTATCGCACGCACCGGGAGGGAAGCGAGCAGGCTCGGCTTCGTGTCGTGGGCTCATGGCGTCGGCGTCATCGGGTCCAGTAGGCGCGCAGCCGGGTGGCGTGGTCGGGGTTGACCGAACGAGGCGGCATGGATCGGTCGATCATCGCCTTCACCTGCTCGACGCTGCTGGCGGCCTGGGCATCGGCGTTCTCCGGTGTCAGACCGCCGAGATGGGGAGTGGCGACCACGCCGGGGTGGCCGGCGAGAGCGGGTGAGGGGCGCTGGTCGGGGGCCCGGCCGACATCCATCGCCAGTCCGCCGAGCTGCCCGGACTCGAGCGCCGCGGCGACGGCCACCTCGTCGAGCAGCTCTCCTCGGGACACGTTCACGAGAATGGCTCCCCGCTTCATGGCCGCCAGCTCGGAGGCACCGATCAGGTTCTCGGTCGCAGCCCCTCCGGGGGCGAGCGGGAAGACCACGTCGGCCCGAGAGAGCAGTTGGACGAGATCGACCTGCTCGACATCGTCGGACACCGAGTCCACGTGGGGATCGTGGACGAGCACTCGCATCCCGATCGAGACCAACAGGTCGGCGAGATACGAGCCGATGGCGCCGTAGCCGATGATGCCGGCCGCCCGGTCACGCAGCTGGCGGCCGGGTCGCTGCGGTGGCGGCCGGCCGGCCTGGTAGTCGATCGTCGACGCGCTGATGTTGCGGGCCGTGTCGATGAGCAGCCCGAGCGCGAGCTCGGCGGTCGAGGCGACGAAGCTCTTGTCGGCCCGCGCCACGACGACGCCGTTGGCACTCGCGGCCTCGATGTCGATGGTGCTGATGTCGACGGCGCAGCGGAGAAAGGCCAGGAGGTCGGGGGAGCGCTCGAACAACGCGGCCTCTCCGGGTGTGGCGCGGTGGGCGATGACCACATCGCACCCGGCGGCCGCCGCGATCAGCTCGTCGGTCGTCAGATCCCGTTCGGCCGGATTGCGGACGACCTCGGCGACGGCCTCGAGCTCGGGCAGCGCCCGGCCGTAGTAGGCCCGGAGATCTTCGGGATTGTGGGTGAGCAAGACGCGCACCCCCGCAACCTACCGCCGCTCCGATCACCGTCTCGAACCTGGAGCCGGCGGCTCGCAGGAGGAGGCCAGGTCGTCGTAGCTTGATCCCATGACCAGCGGCGAGCGTCCCGACATCGATGTGCTCCGTGACATCGAACAGCGGGTCCTGTGGCTCGCGGTTCGCATGGTCGATCACGCCAACCGTCGCGCCGACGGCGAGGTCAAGGTCGGCGGCCACCAGGCGTCGTGCGCATCGATGGTGTCGATCATGACCGCGCTGTGGTTCGCTCACATCGGCGGTGAGGACAAGGTGGCCGTCAAGCCCCACGCGTCGCCGCTCTACCACGCGATCAAGTACCTCACCGGTGAGCTCGATCGGTCGTACCTCACGACGTTGCGCCGACTCGGCGGCCTGCAGGCGTACCCGTCGCGCACGAAGGACCCCGACGTCGCCGACTTCTCGACCGGCTCGGTTGGGCTCGGCGCGGTCGCGCCGCTCTTCTCCGCTGTGACGCGCCGCTACCTCGACACGCACTTCGGGGCCCGAGAGTCGGCACGCTTCATCGCGACGGTCGGCGACGCCGAGCTCGACGAGGGCAACGTCTGGGAGGCCATCGCCGACCCGGTCACCCAGGGTCTCGGCAACGTGACGCTCGTGGTCGATCTGAACCGCCAGAGCCTCGATCGGATCGTTCCGGGCATCCAGGCCGTGCGACTCGAGCAGTTCTTCGAGGACGCGGGCTGGCACGTGGTCGAGGCGAAGTACGGCAAACGACTCCAGAAGGCCTTCGCCGAAGCCGGCGGCGGCGCGCTCCGAACCCACATCGATGCGATGTCGAACGAGGCCTATCAGGCCCTGTTCGCGCTCCAGGGCGACGCGCTCCGGGGGAAGTTCCTCGAAGGAGCCGGCGCCGAGCTCGTCGCCGTCGCGGCCGATCTCGACGACGACTCGCTCGCCGCCCTCGTCTTCAATCTCGGCGGCCACGACCTGGAGCTCCTGGTCGACTCGTTCCGGGAGTGCGATGCCGTCGACGATCGTCCGAGCGTCGTGTTCGCCTACACGATCAAGGGGTGGTCGTTGCCGATGGCCGGCGATCCGCTCAACCACGCCGCACTCCTCACCCCGGAACAGATCGACCGGCTCCGTTCGGAGCTCGGCCTCACGGAGGAGACCGAGTGGGACCGCTTCGACCCAGAGACGGCGCCGGGGAGGTTGTGCCGCTCGGTCGGCAGCGAGATCAACAACCTGCCGCCCGCGCCTCGACCGGCGCTCGACGTGCCCGCTCAGGTCGTGCGGTTCCCGACGACCGCACCGCTGTCCACCCAGGAGGCATTCGGCCGCGTCCTGACCCGCCTCGCCGACGTGGAGGCCCTACGGGAGCGTCTCGTCACCACCTCGCCCGACGTGTCGATCTCGACGAACCTCGGGGGATTCATCAACAAGAGCGGCGTCTTCGCGCCCGAGCGCCGCGACGACCACGGAGGAGCCGAGCGCCTCCTCAAGTGGGCCCCCGGCCCGTCGGGCCGGCACATCGAGCTCGGGATCTCCGAGATGAACCTCTTCTTGTTGCTCGGCCAGCTCGGTCTCGCCCACGAGCATCACGGCGAGATGCTCGTTCCGATCGGCACCGTCTATGACCCCTTCGTCCTGCGCGGCCTCGATGCGTTCATCTACTCGCTCTACAACGCGGCACGGTTCATCGTCGCCGGCACCCCCTCGGGGGTGACACTCGCGCCCGAGGGAGGCGCGCATCAGTCCACCATCACCGCGTCGGTCGGCATGGAGCTGCCGGGCGTGTGCTTCTGCGAGCCGGCCTACGCGACCGAGGTCGACTGGCTGTTGTGCGACGGCGTGAGCCGGCTCTCCGCCCCTGACGGTGAGAGCCTCTACCTCCGGCTCTCCACCCGCCCCATCGACCAAGGACCTTTCGCGGCGGCGTTGGAGCGTGTCGGTGAGGACGCACTACGGGCCGACGTCTTGGCCGGTGCCTATCGACTGCGCGAACCCGAGTCCCACGAGGCCGCGGGTGTTGTCATCGCAACATCGGGAGCGATGGCCCCGGAGGCTGTCGCGGCCGCCGCCGATCTGCACGACGAGGGCATCGCGGCGTCGGTGGTCATGATCACCAGCGCCGACCGGCTCTACCGGGGCTGGCAGCGGCCGCTTCGTTCTGTCGTCGCCGCCGGGCGCGGGGCATCAGCAGCCAGCCATCTCGATCGGGTCGTCCCCGCCGACGAACGAGGCTGGCCGGTGGTGACCGTGCACGATGCAGCCAGCCACGCCCTCGCGTGGCTCGGTTCCGCGCTCGGCACCCGCCAGGTGCCCCTCGGGGTCGACCGCTTCGGCGAGTCGGGCACGATCGCCGACCTGCACCGGGTCACCGGCATCTCGGCCGACCACATCGTCAACGCCGCACTCGTGGCGATGGACGCGTAGCCCGGCCTCCCCCACGACGCGTGGTGGAGGCCGGACCAGGTGATGTTCTCAGTTCAGGCGGGCGTCGACCCAGACCAGCCGGTGGTCCGAGCTGGGGAAGGGGAACGTGCCGACCAGCGGGAACAACGGATCGCTCGCCAGGGGCCAGAAGACTCCCGAGTCCATGATCTTCATGTTGTTCTTCGGCAGCACGTAGTCGGCCCGCAGGTTGCCCGGTGCGGAGTCGTTGAAGTCGGCCGTGTCGAAGGCGGGATCGCTCAGATGGGTGAGGTTCAGGCCGCCCTGGAGCCCGGACTGCTCGGTTGCTCCCTCGCTCGACGGGGTCGACTTGTCGTTGACCTTGGCGTGATCGAGCAGCTGCTGGATCGCACCGGGGATGCTGTCGCCGTCGAGAGGATCGGAGTTCTGATCGCCCGCGATCACGAACCGGTCGGACGCGTGCAGCCCACCCGTGACGCCGTTGTCGTCGTAGATGTACCCGCTGCGCGCCGGGTCGATGTAGTCGGCCCAGAATCGGATCTCGTCATGGTTGCGGGTTCCGTTGCGATCCTCGGGACCGTCGAACACCGGTGGTGTGGGATGGCTCACGAGGAAGTGCACCGTGCGGCCGTCGACCTCGATCGGGACGTCCCAGTGGCTCTTCGACGACAGACGGAACACTTCGAGCTCGTCGGGCGAGTACCAGTCGGCCGGGCCAGGGAAGGCAGGGTCGTCGGGCAAGAGCGCGCCCGGCATGTCCTTCCACAGGAACAGCTGGAACGTGCGGATCGCGTCGTAGTCGATCGGGTACATCGAGTACACCGCCATGCCGAACTGACCAGGGAAGAACCCGAACCCGAAGGAGTCGTTCGGGACGAAGTCGCCCGCGGCGCCGCTGTTGTCGAGGTCGAAGCCGGAGAAGATCCCGGTGTTCGACGGCGCCGCGTACCGGAACGGGTAGTCGATGGGATCGGCACCGTTCTGACCCACGTTCAGGTAGTACGTGTTGAACCCGTCGAGCGCCACGTTGCCGGCGTCGAAGTCGAACTCGTTGATCAACAGGATCTCGGGCCGGGTCCGTTGGATGATCTCGGCGATCGTGTTCGGCTGGGCGCTGCCGGGAGCCGACAGCTCTGTCGCGAGGTCGCCTGCGTTGAATCGGTTCAACGACGCATTGAACGTCGCGAAACGAACCTCCGGTGGCGCTCCGCCCCCGCCGTTGCCGGCTGCCGCAGCCGGCGCCAGCGCAGCAGCGAACAACGCCACCGCCATCATGATGATCAGCAGTCGTCCTCGTCTCATGTCGCTCCTTCTCTCGGTCGATCGCTCGGATGTTTCGTGTGGGAGTGCCTCAGCTCTGGTTGAGCGGGACGGTCACGGTCGCCGAGGCGACGGTGCTGTTGCCGCATGCGTCGGTGACCTCGTAGGTGATCGTGTAGACCCGGCCGTCGCCGAGGGCGGATCGTTCGGCCCGCAGCTCGAAGTTGAAGTCGTCGACGATCACGATGTCGCCTTCCGTGTC
>JAOTYQ010000214.1 GCA_029861725.1 Acidimicrobiia bacterium
GCTGCACGCCGATCGGACCGCCCCCGTTTCGAGGAGATGATCGTAACCGGGGCGGCTGGGTGAAAGGCCCTGAGCGGTATCGCCCTGCCGCTCCGGTCGCAATCCGGCTGCCCCGGTCTACAGTTGCCGGAAGGGCGACGCAGGACTGCGAGCGCCCACCCGTTTCCGCCGCAACCGCAAGGCAGCTTCAACCGTGCCAATCCTTTCGCATCCCTGGCGTGGGGTCGCGACATGAACCCTCTCGAGACGCGCCCGGACGACGAGCTCGAGCTCGCCGACTATCTCCGCATCCTCCGCCGCCGCTGGATCTGGGTGGTCCTGGCCACCACGATCGTCGTCGGTCTCGCTGCGGTCGTGACGACGACCCAGGAGCCGAAGTTCTCAGCGACCGCTCAAGTGAGCCGGGGCAACTCGGCCGCCCAGGAAGCGATCCAGGGCGGGATCTTCGTCAACGTGCCAGGCGCATCGCGAGAGCTGTCGAACGAGGTCAACCTCGCCGTCAGCGACGCCGTCCGCGAGGAGGTCCGAGGCCAGCTCGGCATCGAACCAGACGTGGCGATCTCGGCCGACGACGCCTCCGACGCCATCCGGTTCACCTCGACCTCGGCCACCGCCGACGAAGCCGCTCTCCACGCCAACACCTGGGCCCAGATCTACGTCGACATAAAGCGGCAGGAAGCCGCCACCAGCATCGACCGGGCGGTCGGAGGCTTCGAAGCCGATCTGGCCGAACTGCGGGAACAGCGCCAGGACCTTCGTCGCCCGCTGGACGCCCTCGAGGATCGGCTCGCCGCGGCCGAGGACGACGAGGCAAGGCGAGCGATCGAGCCGCAGCTCAACCGCCTCCGCTCCGACCTGCAGCCCGAGCTCGACCTGATCGATACCAGGGTCGAAGCGGTCGCCCAGAACATCACGAACCTCGAGCTGTCGAGCCGGTTGGCCTCGACGGGGACCGCTCGCATCGTCCAGGTCGCAGCACCGCCGCAGGCACCTATCAATGCCTCCCTGCCCCGGAACCTGGTCTTGGCAGCCATCGTCGGCCTGATCCTGGGGGCAGCTGCGGCCCTGCTGGCGGAGAACCTCGACCGCACGATCAAGACCACCGAGGACCTGGCCCCGATCGGTCTTCCGATTCTGGGCCGGATTCCGGGACCGGGCCGACACGTCTCGGAGTCCGAGCTGCCCCTGGCCACGATGCGACACACCGGCACGTCGGTAGCCGAGGCCTATCAGAAGGTGCGAACCGCAGTCGAGTTCGCCCTGCTCGGCCGGAAGATCGACTCCCTGCTCATCACCAGCCCCAACCAGTCGGAGGGCAAGACCACGCTGTCGACCAATCTCGCCTGGGCGATGAGCGCCGTCGACCACCGGGTGGCCCTGGTCGACGTCGACTTCCGCCGGCCGAGGATCCACGAGATCTTCAACTGCAGTCCGCTGCCAGGGCTGTCGGACAACCTGCTGTCCGGCACCCCGCTCACCCAGCTCGCGCTGCGGGTGGAGGAGCACGGGAGCCGGAATCTGATCGTGATCCCGACCGGCACCCAGCCGCCGAGCCCTGGCGACTTCGTCGCCTCCCCGGCGTTCAACTCACTGATCGACACCATCGAGGCGGAGGCCGACCTGGTGATCCTCGACGCGCCGCCCGTGCTCCCGGTGTCGGACGGCCTGTCGATCAGCCGCCAGGTCGACGCCGTCATCCTGGTGGCCAAGGCCGGCCAGACCACCCGTGACGACCTCGTCCGCACGCTGGAGAGCCTGCGACAGGTGGGGGCCGACGTGCTCGGCGTCTGCCTCGTCGGTATCAAGGACGAAGGCAGCCCTTACGGCCAGTATGAGGATCAGGCGACGCACCGGGGCAGCGCGAGCGGCCGGGGGCGCCGGGCCCGGCGCCGCAGCCGTAAGGACGCGACGATCGACCTACGCGACGAGGTTGCTCCCACCGTCGAAGACCAGAACCCGGCTCCGGCCTCCTGATGCTCATATCCGCTCGAATCAACCCGTGTTCGGTCACCTTCGACAAGCTCGTCGTATCGGCTGCTATCGCCCGGAATTGCCGCTCATGGGCAGAACGCCCCAACCGCTGTCGAGAGCCCGAGAAGCCGATCGCTGCGTGGTAGAAAAGAAGCTCGTCTGGGCGAGTGGACAAAGGGCGCGACTGGAATGAACACAAGGAGTTCCTGGCTACGCATGCCCAGCCCTCGAGTAGGTCAGATCATGCTCGATGTAGCTGTTGTCTTCGGCGGCTGGACCGCCGTGCTCGTGGTCTCGAACATCACCGAGGAGTTCAAGCGGTCGAACGAGCGCTCGCTGGTGATGGTGGCCGTTGCCGCGCTCACCACGCTGGCCATCATGGAGCGCCGTGGCCTCTATGCCGGTCGGCCGGCACTGCCCCGCACAGAGGAGATCTCCCGAGTCTTCGTTGCCGTCGGCGGGGGTGCGTCCGCCATCGCCGTCTCCGCTGCTTTCCTCGATTGGCACATCGGAGCGCGGGAGATACTCATCGGAGCCGTCGGTGTCTTCGGGTGCCGGAGCCTCCTCCGAGGCCTGATCCGGGCACTGGCCGCCGAGATCCCGGGCGCCGATCGACCGGAGAGCGTCGTGATCGTCGGCACCGGCTACGAGGCCTGCGAGCTCGCAGAGCTGATCGTCGACCACCCCGAGTCTCGGTTCAGCCTCGCCGGCGTAGTTGGCAATCTGTCGGTGGCTGAACGCAGCGGGCTCGTCGATCGCTGGATCGGACCGACCGGCCGCCTGATCGAGCTCATGCACCAGCACGAGGTCACCGGTGCGATCGTCACCGCCAACGGATTCCGGGGCGAGCAGTTCCGGTCGATCACCCAGCAGCTGTTCCGCTCCGGCTACGACGTGCACCTCACGACCGGAGTCAGCCGGATGGGCGAGGGCAGGTTCGACGTTCGCTCGCTGTCCCACGAGCCCCTGATCGTGATGGAGCGCAACCGGATTCGCCGATCGCACCTGTGGGCGAAGCGGGCGATCGATCTGATCGGCGCCTCGATCGCCATGCTCGTCGCGGCTCCGATCATGGCGATCGTCGCCGCGCTGATCTGGCTCGAGGATCGGGGTCCGATCATCTACACCGCCCATCGGGCCGGCCGCCGGGGCCAGTTCTTCCCGATGTACAAGTTTCGCTCGATGGTGACCAACGCCGACGAGCTGAAGGAGGAGATGGAGGCCGGCAACGAGCGCACCGGGCCCCTGTTCAAGATGTCCAACGATCCGCGCATCACCAGGATCGGTCGGTTCATCAGGGAGACCTCGATCGACGAGCTGCCCCAGCTCATCAACGTCATCAAGGGTGACATGAGCCTGGTCGGACCGCGCCCTGCTCTCCCGGAAGAGGAAGCGGTGTTCGACGAGGAGCTGCGCGACCGCTTCGAGGTCCGGCCCGGAATCACGGGCCTGTGGCAGGTGGAAGCCCGATCGAATGCGGCCTTCAACGCCTACCGTCGCCTCGACTTGCACTACGTGGAGAACTGGACGCTCTCGCTCGACTTCCACATCCTGCTCGCCACCGTAGAGCAGCTGATCGTCACGCTCGCCCTGCTGCCCGTCCGACTCCTGCGTCGTTCGGCGCCAGCCGCCGACGGTGTGGCGCCGGGGACGTCGCCGGTCGATCGTCGGCGCCCCGCCGGCATCGCCGCCACCGAGGACGTCGTCATCGATCTCCGGGACCGGTCACGGGCCCGTCTCGCGGCCCGAGCCGAATCCGGCGGCGATCCGCCGATCGAGCACGATCCGGTCGCCCCGTCGATCAGCGCAGCCCGCCCCGACTAGCACGCATCACTCAGGGACGTTCGACCACAGGTCGAACTCCAGGCGGCGGGCTCCGCCCGCCGCACCCGCACCAGCTACCAGAGCTTCCAGGGGGCGTCGCCGGTGGCCCACAGCTCGTTGAGCGCCGTGTACTCCCGGAAGGTGTCCATCCCCATCCAGAAACCGTCGTGGGGGAACAGGCCCAGTTTCTTCTCGTGGGTGACCGCCTGGACGGGACCCTGTTCGAAGAAGTGCCCGGGGTCGTCCTCGGGGAGGTAGTCGAGGAAATCGCGGCGGAACGCGAAGAACCCCCCCGACACCCAACCCTCCGACGGTGGCTTCTCGGCGAAGTTGACCACGACGTCGTCGACGACGCCGAGCTCGCCGTAACGGGAGGTGGGATGGACGCCGGTAACGAGACCGATGAGGTCCGATTCGTCTAGGCGCTTCAGCTCGCCAGAAAGATCGACGTTCCCGAGACCGTCGCCGTAGGTGATCATGAAGTAGTCGGTGTCCAGCAATGGGGCGACCTGGGCCAGACGTCCACCGGTGCCGGTGTCCATGCCGGTGTCGATCAACGACACCTCCCAGTCGTCGAGCGACTCACGCTGCAGGTACTCGAGGGAGCCGCCGCCGACCTGGACGGTGACATCCGACATCATCTGCTCGTAGTTCAGGAAGTACTGCTTGATGTCCCAGGCCTTGTAGCCGAGGCAGAGCACGAATCGGCGGAAGCCGTGGGCGCCGTAGAGCTTCATGATGTGCCACAGAATCGGCTGGGAGCCCACGTTGATCAACGGCTTCGGCAGCTTTTCCGAGGCCTCGCGGATGCGGGTGCCATGGCCACCGCACAGCACGACGACGGGAACCTCCGAGGGGTCCGGATTGCTCATCCGAGCAACCCTAGAGCGGTCGTCGGCCAGCGCCGACGTCGTCCTATCAGCAGTACAACCCAATTCGCCGACCACTTGAAGTGAGGACGGGCACGGTGGGTGGCCGGCGGCGATGTGTATCAGGACGTAGCTGGCGGCCCGGACGGCGGATCGTAGGCCACCGTCTCGGGTCCGGCCCCCGTTCGCGGCTGGGAGCCGGGCGCCGACCCGGTGCCCGGCGTCGGCTGCCCGCCACTGGGGGCGAACAGCACACCACCGGAACGCGTCGATGCCTCCGATCCCACGACCGGCGCTGCCGACTGGGGCGCGGTTGGCTGTCCCGGTTGCGCATACCCGGCGCCGGTGCCGTTGGCGGCGCCGGGGGCATCGGCGGCGTCGGGCTTGCCGGCTCCCGGCCCGGGCGTCGCAATCGCTCCGTCAGATCGCACGACCTGGCCCTTGGCCGAGCGCCGGGACGGTGCGGTGATGACCGGCAGCAGCTTCGGTCGGACCGATTCGAGCTGTCGGGCCATGTCGCTCAGCGCATCGGCTTTCTGTCTCGACAGCGGAACGGCCAACACGACGGCGTCGGCGAGGGCTGCGAACTGCAAGGTCGAGGCGAGATCGAGCACAGGGCCGCCGTCGACCACGATGATCTCCGCCTTGCGCCGAGCGGCATCGAGGACCGCCGGCACCGTATCTCGCCGGAGCGCCGCCGACCCGCGGTTCGGCCCCAGACCGAGGACGCTGACCGCCGGATCCATCGTGCGGGTGAAAGCGGAGCGGCCGCGCTGGTCGACGAGGGCGCCGTCGTTGCTGATCACGGCCGGTACGCCCCCGTCGGCCGTTGCGTTGAACAGCGCAGTGATCCGAGGATCGCGCACGTCGGCGTCGACGACGACCACCGACGCCCCGCCGGCGGCGAACCGTTCGGCCATCGCCAGGGCCAGGGTCGTCGAGCCGGCGCTCCGCATCGTGCCGGTGACGGCGACGACGAGCGGCTCGCCGATCCGCGCCAGCGCTTCCGCCCGGACACACAGCTGATCGATGGTGGGTACGGCCGATCGAGGCAATGCTTGGAACGCGGCGAGCGGGTTCCGCGACAGCGAGCGGTAGTGGGGGATCTCGGACACGACGGGAGCGCCGATGATGTCACCGGCCGTGGCCTCGTCGAGCACCTTGGTGGAGAAACGAGCCCACAACAGGGCGAGGATCACCCCGAGCATGAAGCCGCCAACCAGGCCACCGGCCAGGAGGAAGTTGCCTCCCGGGGACAGCGGTTCGAGCGGCACGGGAGCGTTGGAGATGATCTCGGTGTTCACCCGCAGCTTGGACTGGGCGTCCAGATCGTTCAGCTGAGCCTTGAGCTGGACGAGCTCGGACTGGATCAGCTGCCGTTGCGACACCGCCGAGGGATCGACCGTCTCGGGGAGGGGGATGGGGGCGGGGGTTCGATCGCCCCGCACTGGGAGGTAGGGTGCCATCGCTTCCTGCAAGCGCTCGTCGAGCGAGCTCAGGCGGGTCTCCAGGTCTTGGATCTCGGACTCGAGCTCGGTTCGCTGCTCCTGGTCCTCGACCGACGTGGCGAGACCCTCGACGTACAGCTCGACGTAGGCCTGGGAGATCGCCGCCGCCTTCTGCGGGGAGTCGATCGTGGTCGTGACCTCGACGATGTCGGTCTCGGGTCGATGCTCGATCGCGACGAGGAGCCGCAGTGTCGAGACCGCGATCTCCTCCCCGAACTGGGTGGTGATCCGCTCGGCGACGTCGACGGCTAGCGATTCGCTCTCGAGTACGCTCAGCTGGCTCACGACATAGCGGTCCGGATCGGCCGAGAACACGTTGATGTTGGCCCTCGTCGGCGCCTGGACGAGGAGGACCGCGGTCGATTGGTACTCGTTGCTGACCGGAGGATCGGCTCGAAGCCCGGGGATCGAACCGAGGAGAGCGAACAAGGTCACCACCCAGAACCGGCGACGCAGGGCGGAGATGACGAACGAGAGTTCCATTGATGGGGTCCTTCGGGCCGGTACCTACCGCCGTTGCGTCCGGCCAGCGTTGACGGCCAGCGAGCAGTCTACTGTGGCTGCCGGGCGCGTCGTCGTCTGCGCTCCTCCGCCAAACCGACGACGCGGCCGGCCGCGATCGAGCCTCGGCGCAGGTAGTACGCAAGCCCCTTCCGGTCGACTGGTTGGCTGTTCGGTCGCAGCGCCCGTAGCCCGCTCGAGGCCTCGGATCCGGGGACGCCGCGCCGGGAGAGGATCTCGCTGAACCCGCGTCCGTAGAGATAGTGCTGTTTCATCATCGGGATCATGCCGCGCCGGTGGCGATAGTGGATGACCGCCGACGCCACGTAGGTCAGCTCGATCCCGTTGGCGATCAGGTCCCACGAGAAGGCGATGTCTTCACCCCGGGTCAGCGTGGTGTCGAAGCCGCCAGCCAGTTCGAAGTGCTCCCGCCGCACGCCCATGTTGGCGGAGACGAGGTAGGGCTGACCGAGGAACGCGGGCAGTGCGCCGGGCGTCGCCGGGGGCCGCCAAGTCTCTTGACCGGGGATCGAGAGGAGCTCCTCATCGAGATGTCCACCCACTGCCTCGGAGGTGGCGAGGGCCGAGACCAGCTCATCGATCCACTCCCGATCGGCGAGATCGTCGCCATCGCAGAACAGCAGCATCGAGCCCGACGAGTCGGTGGCCCCGACGTTGCGGGCGTGCGAGGCACTGCGGACGCTCGAGCTGTCGACGACCCGGCCGTGCAGCGCCGGCCGCTCGACCAGGAGCGATTCGAGTGCTCGCCGCTGCGCTGGGTCGGCCGAATTCAGCGAGAGCACGAGCTCCCATGGGCCGCGGTAGGTCTGGGCAACCAGGGCGTCGAGTTGCCCGGGCAGGTACTCGTCGACGCCGCCGACCGGCAGGATGACCGAGACCGGGGGCCCAGCGCTCACAACCTTCTCATCGGCTCGGCTCTGCCAGGGCTCGGCGCTCCCGTCGCACGATCCCGATGAACGCGAGGTCGTCGACGAAGTACCGGCGGAAGAGGCGCCGGGGCTCCTGCAAGAAACGGTAGAACCACTCGAGCCCAGCCCGTTGCAAGAGTGCTGGCGCTCGCTTCTTCTGGCCGACGTGCATCGCGAACGAGCCGCCCAGTCCGAGGGACAGAGCGCCCGGCGCGCCCTCGTTCCGCCACAGCCGCTGGAGCCGGCCCATCACCAGCGCGTCCTTGGGATGTCCGAGTCCGAGGAGCACGAACTCGGCCTCGCACTGCGCCGCCAGTTCATACAATTCCTTGGCCACGATCGAGAGCTGCTCGTCATCGTCGGGCGCGATGAAGCCGGGAACGAGGAAACGGGCACCAGGGTGCTCGTGTCCCAGACGTTCGGCGATCGTCTCGTTGGCGCACAGCACCACGGCGGCGCGAGCTTCGGCCACGAGGCGGGGCCAGAGGAGCTCGAACAGCCCGCTTCCTGGCAGCCGAGCCGACAGCGGCCGACGCAAGATCCGGGATGCTACGACGACCGGCATACCGTCGGGGAGCACATAGCGGGCCCGACCGTAGATCTCGGCAACTGGACCGGCCGGGTCACGATCGAGGGAGACCAGGATGTCGACGTTCGGCGTCACGACGATCGGCAGCGGGCCGGGACCAATGGCCCCTGGCACCTCCCGATCGGCGTCGGCCAGGATCGCGTCGACGACCGGGCCGAGAGAGGGCGCATCGACGAAGTCGAGACCGAACAGACGTCGGCGGACCAAACCGTCGACGGCGCCCCGGGGTCGGGCCGCGTTCACGTCGTCGTCTGGAGGCCGTTCAGCGACGCGGCCGAGGCCGTCGCGGCTGGTTGGAATTGGAGCCACCACATCAACCATTCCGGCCCGCCCGGGCTCACCGACGGGCCATCGACTGGGGGTACGTCGGCCTCACACTACCCGCCCAACCGGACGGTCCGGTCCGACCAGGAGGGACTGTTCTCGCGAGCGCCGGTACGGGCCAATACACTCCGACCCGCATGGTCTCTGTCCCTTCACCGGCCGCATCCCCGTTGCGGGCCGCCGTCGTCGGTACCGGCGCGATCTCCCATGAGCACCTGTCGTT
>JAOTYQ010000842.1 GCA_029861725.1 Acidimicrobiia bacterium
GGGGCGACTCGCTCTGACCGGAACCAACACGAAGCAGATGGTTCTTGTCGGGTTCATACTTATCCTGCTCGGCGCAGGATTGCTGCTGGTCGACGGCCACCGGCGGGCCACAAACCGACCTCTCAAGCCGACTCGTTGAACCCAGATGGTAGACGGGCGCCTCACACGACTATCGGCCTTTGAAGCGTCAGCAAGCCGACCGACCAGAAGTCGGATACGTAATCCCCACGCCACGTCAGCCGCACCGATCACCGGTGGCCAGACAAACTGATGCCGCTCAAGTCCAGATCTGAACGACCCACGCATAACGGCACTCCTTGCTCGCTCGGCATCACCGCCGCCTACGCCGATTCGGCCACTCAGGGTGACCGTCGACGTCGGCCCGGACCTGATCACTGCTTCGTCGCTCTCCGTGATCTCGTTACCTGTTTCCGATCACCTGGGCCACTCTCCAACGCCGGTTCCCGCGGCTCGTGCGCCGGGATTCTGGATCGGCGATATCGGGCAGTTTTCGTCGATCAGGCTGGCGAACGGCTGCCCGATCTGATGTGCCGGTGGTTCTCCTGGATGGTCGAGCGATCGAGATCAGTGGGTCACCGCAAGGAAGAAATGGAGTGCGCCAAGCCAGCGCTGACAACGGCGGGGCCCGGGCTCAAGAAGAACGCGGCGCCCGCGGCGAAACAACCCCCGATCACCAGAGCAGGGACGACTGCTGTAGTGCGGGTCAAGACCGAAACCGCCACCGCCACCTGGAAGACCATCAAGAGTCCGGCGAACAAGACACCGTTGGGCACGATCAGTCGGGCGGCGACCGACCGTGCTGGCCCAAACCAGCCACGTTGCGCAAACTCGCCGAAGAACTCGCGGCTGTGTCGTAGCGCGTCGGCGGCGTTGACTGCGGCGCCTACGGGCCCAGAGCACACCGAGTGCGATCTCTGCTCCTGCACCCATCAGTTCATCTCCTGCTCGATTCCAACAGTCGACCGAGAGCGTCGGAACCGATAGGGCCCAAGGTCCGTGGGTGAGCCTCTCCGGGGCCCGATCGTTGCGTGGGGTTGCCCGCGCCTCTACCGCTGAGCAGACACGACCGTACGCTGAGGGCACCTAGTCGATGAAGATCGGCTTCATCGAAGAAGCCGAGCGTTACTCGCGGACGCACGGCGATGGCGTGGAGGACGATGAGCAGAGGGCCATAGTCGTGACGTGTTCGGGTGGCTGTCTGGGTAGGACGTGGTCCTTTTCTGTTCCCGGGTTGGCGATCCCAGTAGATTCGAGGCCGAATCTGGTCGGAGGTTCTGAACCCCATGCCAATGAGTGCGCCACGCCTGTGCAACGCGGCCTTGAAGAACGGCCTTGGTCGCGACTTCGCCAAGACGTGGGCTACCGCCGCCTTCTTGATGGCGGTGAACGCTCTCTGGAGGAGAGCCTCACTACGGGGCGAGCGAACTGTCATTGGCGCCACTCAGCTTGGGGGCGTCGCTCTGGGTGCGTGGCTGGGCTGGACTAGCTCGCGAAAGTACGACCTCCAGCCAATCGAGAGCGGCGCACTCGGAGCTTTACTCTCCACGGCCGGCGCATGGGCTCTTCCCCTGTTTCACGCGAGGGACGAACGCCACCGGCTGGCGTTTGCGAATGCCGTCTTTCTGGGCGGTGTGGCCTTCCTGGCTGGCGTCATCGGCCGGCGAGTCGAGCACACCGGGACGGTGGGCAGCTAGCAACAAGTCGAGAAGCCGCACCCGTTCGTAGACAGTCGCTACCTGCGGAGCTGTGTCATCGACCCGAGTCGACGACCAGGGACCCCGGGAGGCGTGCGGGAACCCCGTCGACTCCAGCCGGACCCGAATGCATGATGCTGCTGCGTTGCCCCCGACCAGAGCACAGCTGAACAACACGACCCTTCCGCGGACGGGTGTTCACGCGACGCCGGTGACCGACCCGTCCGACCCCACCTCGTAGCGGCCCTTCAAGAGGTCGACGAGCACCAGCGGGTTGCCGAACGGGTCACCCACGACTGCCACCCGACCGACCGGGATCTCGAACGACACTGGACAACCTCAGAGCCCAGCTCGGCCAAACCACATTCGACCACGTAGTGGCAACCGGAGCGGCGATGGACCTGGCCCAAGCCGTCCACTTCGCCCAACACCAGATCCAAACTACTCGTCGCCAGTTGGCAGATCCGTTCTGACCAGCGCCTCACCCCCGATCGACGATCACCACCATCACCGAAACCGGCCTGCGAACCACCCCGGCCCGGCACAACTCGATAATGGTCACGAGCGGCCGCCCGCACGCAGGCCAGGACGACACGACGTCCGCACTTGACAACGACGGTCC
>JAOTYQ010000216.1 GCA_029861725.1 Acidimicrobiia bacterium
GGGTCACGTTTCGCTCGACGGTCCCGTCCGAGATCGACACGATCCTGGCCGGCCCGCCCTGGGTCGTCGTCGCTGGCGTGACCCAGGCCTCGATCGTGACCTCGTTGGCCGCAATCACGGAATCGACGATCTTGGTAGCGGGGCCAGCCGAGCGCACCAGGGTCGGTGACCGCAGCTCGATCGAGCCGTCGGTCCACACCATGGCGGCAGCGTCGGTCACGACGAGGTCGAGGGGCTCACCAACGCCAGACGTATCGGCGATGGTCTCACCGCTGCCGCTCTCGAACTCGTAGAGCGCCAGCAGACCGGCGGTGACTCTGGCCAACAGTTCCGTGACCTCCAACGAAACCGTCACCGTGGCTGAGGACGGGGGGTCGCCGTCGTCGGTGACCGTGACGCTCACCTGGTGGCGGCCGGCGTCACCGGGACCGGGTGTGGCCGTGATCGTCGCCGTGCCGTCACTGGCATCGACGAGGGTGACGAACGCGGGTGCGCTGTCGCTCAGCACGAAGGTCAGCTGGTCGGGATCGGGATCCGAGGCGGTCAGCGTGAGCGAGCCGGCCGTCCCTTCGCCGAGTGAGAGTGGACCGGCCTCGGCGAGGTTCGGAGGGTCGTTGACCCCGGACACCGTGACCGTCGCCGTCCACCCTGCCGTCCAGCCGGCGCCGTCGGTGACCGTGTAGTCGAACACGTCGGTTGCTGTCTCGCCCGAGCCCAACGACTCGAAGGCGCTGTTCGGCTCGTAGCGGAACGAGCCGTCGGCGGCGACGGTCACCGTTGCCCCTGACGCGAGCACAACCGGTGTCCCCACGTTGGCGGGCGACCCGCCGACGGCGGCGACGGCGAGGGGATTGGCCGACGTGCCGCCGGTCGCCTCGCTGAGGAGGTTGTCGCTGAGCGGTCCTGCCGCGTCGGCCGTGAAGACACCTGGCCCACTAGCGGGCGGTTCGGGCTCGGGCGTCGTGGTGGCGACCGTGACCGGCGCCGCCGGCGGCTCGGCCGTCTCGGGCTCTGAGCTGCCGGTCAGGGCCATCACGGCCACCACGGTCGCGACGGTGGCCGTGGCCGCGGCGCCGATCCCGGCGGCCTGCGCGATCGAGCCCTGCGCCGGCGGCGGCGTCGCGCCTGCGGCCCCGGTCCCAGCCCCACCGGCGCCGGGAGCAGCGGCCGTGGTCGCACCTGCACCGGCGGTCCCTGCGGCGTTGGTCCCGGTGGCGGCAGCGGTCGTGGCCATCCCGCTCGCTGCCTCGTGGCCAAGGGTCGTCGCGCTCCCGAGCTCATTGGAGCTCCGGGTCAAGACGCTGACGAGCTTCCCGAAAACAGCGGCCAGCACGCTGATCGGCGCCAGCAGAGCGGACGCGAGGCCACGGCGGCGACGCCTCGTCGACCGGTCGGTAGTCGAGCCCGGTGATGCGCTCTTCCGCTCGGGATCGGCCGACCCGGCGTGAGCCGCCGATGCGGCGTCGATACCTGCGGCCTGGCGGGCTTCTTTGTTGGTCACGCTCCGTCGCCCCATGCGGTGTGTGGCAAGTGCCCGCTCACGATAGCTGCTGAGCGATCGATGTGGTGCCAGGGCCATGCAACCCTGGGGGCGGTCAGCCGACCACGATGGGGATGGAGCCCAGGCATCGGTGAATGCCAACCCCGAAGGCGACATGACGGTTCCGCTCACGGTCGATGACGACCCGGTCGGCGGCTTCGAACTTCTCCGGATCGCGGCAAGCGATCGGGAAGGTCATCATGACGTAGTCGCCTGCTCGTATCTCGACGCCCTGGAGCTCGACATCTCGCGTGACCCGGCGGGCCACGTTGACCGGAAGCGCCGCGCCGATCGAGCTCCAGGTCGTGTCGATACCGGCCACGGGCTGGAGCACCAGGATGCGCTCGATCAGCTCGTCGCTCATCGGCTCACCGTCGACCTCGGCCATGACCAGGTGGCTGATCAGATCGGGCCTCGGATCCTCTCGGCGGGCGGCCATCGCACGAGCCATGTACTCCCGAACCGCCGGCGACCGCCCGTTGCATGGCTTGGGCGTCGTTCGCGCCCACGCCGAGGATGTCGTTCACCCACGCCCGCAAGTCCTGCCAGATCGGGTAGGTCGTTTGCCCGTGCTCGACCACCGTACTGCTCAGCTGGTGGCCCGGTAGAACTCGATCGAGAACGAGACGGGTTCGTCGATGACCAGGTGGTGATAACGGCCTGGGGGGATGACCTGCCGATCGCCGGCCAGGAGCGACACCGCCTCGCTTCCATCGTCGAAGACGAAGCTCAGCGCCCCGGTCTCCACGAGCAGGACGGCCCAATTCCCGGCCGCCACGAGGTGCTCGGCCAGGAGGCCCGCCGGTACCGACGCCTCGGTGAACGTCGGCGTCGTGCGCACGTACTCGGCATCGGCCGGTAAGGACAAGGCGGTCGGTCAATCGAGGACGAGGCCGGCCAGGCGGCCGTTCTCGCGCCATTCATCGAGGAGGCGGAAGAACCTGATCGGGCCGGCGCCGTAGGCGCCGGCGAAGAAGCCGACCGGGTTCTCGCCGGGCTTGCCCTCGTTGTTGTAGTACCCGGGCGTGCACTCTGCGTAGAACCGTTGGCCGAGCTTGGCCTTGTCCTTCATCTCGTCGATCCAGTCCTGCTCGGCCTCGGCCGTCACCTCGACCGTCTCCGCACCCTGCTCCCTTGCCTGCTCCAGCACGTAGCGCACATGCTTGGCCTGCTCGTTGAGGGCATGGGGAACGTTGACGGTCACCGCGGTCTGGGTGAACCCGAGGAAGAAGCAGTTCGGGAAGCCATGGGAGTAGAGCCCGTGCATGGTCCGCATGCCGTCGACCCAGCGGTCGCTGATCGTCTCCGAGTTGCGCCCGATGATGTCGTAGCCGGCTCGGCGGGTGTAGCTCGTGCCCACCTCGAAGCCGGTGGCGAAGATGATGCAGTCCACCTCGTAGGGCTCGCCGTTGGCCACGATCCCGGTCTCGGTGACCCGATCAACGCCTTTGCCGTCGGTATCGACGAGCGTCACGTTCGGGCGGTTGAACGTCGGCAGGTACTCGTCGTGGAAGCAAGGCCGCTTGCAGAACTGGCGGTACCACGGCTTCAGGGCATCGGCGGTCGCCGGGTCCGCGATGATCTCGTCGACCCGGTGGCGGACCTGGTTCATCTTCTTGTAGTCGGACAGCTCCATCAGCTTGCCCTTCTCGGCTCCCGTCAATCGCCGACCGAGCTGTCGCGACGCAGTCTTGGCCGCGATGCCGGTCAGGTTGCGGAAGATGTCGGTCCAGCCGTCGGCGACGAGGTCCTCGTCCTGGTCGCCTCCGCTGACCAGGACGTTGAAGTTGTCCATCCGCCGCTGCTGCCATCCGGGCTCGAGCTTGTCGAACTCGGCGCGGTCGGTCTCGCGGTTGTCGCGGACGTCGATCGACGACGGTGTGCGCTGGAACACGTAGAGGTGCTCTGCCGACTTCCCGAGGTGGGGCACGCACTGCACCGACGTGGCTCCGGTCCCGATAACCGCCACCTTCTTGTCGGCCAAGCCGGTGAGGTTCCCCTCGTTCGAGCCGCCCGTGTAGTCGTAGTCCCATCGGCTCGTGTGGAATGTGTGGCCTTTGAAGTCGCTGATACCGGGAATGCCCGGCAGCTTCGGGCGGCTGAGCGGACCGTTGGCCATCGCCACGAACTGGGCCCGTACCGTGTCGCCGCGATCGGTGCTGATGATCCACCGCTTGGCGTCGTCGTTCCACCGCATCTCGGCCACGCTCGTCTGCAGCAGCGAGTTCTCGTAGAGGCCGAAGTGACGGGCGATCGCCTTGGAGTGCTCGAGGATCTCGGGGGCGAAGGAGTACTTGTGCTTCGGGATGTAGTTCAGCTCTTCGAGCATCGGGAGGTAGCAGTACGACTCGACGTCGCACATCGCCCCCGGGTAGCGGTTCCAGTACCACGTCCCGCCGAAGTCCCCGCCCTTCTCGATCACCCGGACGTCGTCGAACCCGGCCTCCTTGAGCCGGCCGGCCATGAGCAACCCGCCGAACCCGCCGCCGATGACAGCGACTTGGACCTCGTCGTTCACCGGGTCGCGCTCGATCCACTCGGTGTAGGGGTCGTCGTCGTAGCGGGCGAACTCCTCGACGATCTCGGTGTATTGCTCGTTGCCGTCCTCCCGCATCCTCCTGTCCCGCTCCGCGAGGTACCTGGCCTTGAGCTCTTCGGGGTCGAACCCCAGCTCCTCGGCGGGGTCGCCGTGCAACAGGTCGACGAGTGACACCTCAGCCTCCTCCGACGTCGTTTCGTTCGACTCTCTAAGCGAGTGGGCTCCAAGCTAGTGAAGGGAACGCGCCGGGCGCGAATCGGTAGGGGTGCGCGGCCCCCGACACTGCTTGGACTACGTTGTCGTGGCGGCGAGCGGAGTCACGACCGACTTCGAGTTTCGCCATGACAACGTTCCACCCGTCCCGCCCAACGCTCCTCGCTGCTGCGATCGCCGCAGTACTCGTCGCCACACTGGCTTCACCGGCCGCCGCTCACTCTGTGGAGGACAGCGAGGCCGAGCCGGTGATCCGGGCGTTGACCTTCCCCGTCGTCGGGCCGGTCACCTACAGCGACACCTGGGGCGCTTGCCGGGGCGTCGGCTGCTCGCGCTCGCACAAGGGAGCCGACGTGTTCGGGGTCAAGCTCGCCCCCCTCGTGGCTGCGGCCGACGGGGTGATCGTATCGGTGCGGCGCACGGCGCTGACCACGGCCGGGAACAAGGTGGTTATCGAGGACGACGATGGCTGGCAGTACGTCTACTACCACCTCAACAACGATTCGCCCGGCACCGACGACGGCGCCAACCCGCAGGCCTGGATCATCGCCAACCGGCTCCGGCTCGGCGACCGGGTCGAGGCTGGTGACGTGATCGGTTACCTCGGTGACTCCGGCAACGCCGAGGCCACACCGAGCCACCTCCACTTCGAGCTCCACCAGCCCGGCGTCGGGGCGATCAACCCTACCGAGAGCCTCGTCGAGGCCCAGGCCGCCGGCCGGGTCGTCCCGGTGGCGCCGCTGGCGTCGACCAGCGCCGGCCGGGTCGAGCACGAACCGGTCATCGTCGCCTGGTACCAGGCTCTCCTGAATCGGGAGCCGACCTCGTCGGAGCTGTTCGCCTGGGCCGATCGCTTCGACATCGACTTCGCCACCGCCGACGATCTGATCGCCGATTTGACCATGGCCCCGGAGCGATACGAGCCGGCAGGCACCGTGTTCCGGTCGTACCACGTTGCCCTGAGCCGACGACCGCTGATCGACGAGCTCCGAGCCGGAGAGGAGCGGTATCATTCAGGCGACGACGCCGTCGCCATCGTCGGTGGGCTGCTCGGCGGTCCCGAGTTCGCAGATCGCTACGGCCAGCTGGGCGACGGGGAGTTCGTCGAGGTGATCTATGTCAATGCCCGCGGCTACCAGCCATCTGACGGGGTCCGCCGGTACTGGCTCGACCAGCTCGCCGGAGGTCGGCCGCGAGCGGAGATGGCTGCTTACTTCGTCGAGTCGTACGGGCTCAAGGACACCACCTGGCACGCGCTCGAGGTCGCGCAGGCGTTCCGGGCCGCACTCGATCGGCTGCCGAGCGACGATGAGCACGCCGTCTGGGTCGCGCACCTCGACGAAGGCGGCCTGATCGTCGACGTTGTCGCCGGCATCCGGGACTGATGCCCTGACAATGGGCCCCCGATGGTCGTCGAGCCGCAATCGAGGCGGACGACCCCTAGTTGTGCGACGCACCCCCAGCCGGCGATCCGGCTCAGGAGGCGATGAGCGCCTCGATCAGATCGCGGGCCGACACAATCCCGCTGAGCTCACCGCTGTCGGCGTCGCCGACGAGCAAGTGCCTGACCCCGCGGTCGCACATGACCCTTGCCGCCTCCGTGGCGGTGGCGTCGGGCTCGCACCAGATGAGGTGATCAGATGCGATGTCGCTCGCCCGTAGGGCGTCGATCTGCTCGGACCGCCCATAGGCTCGGGTGAGGTCTCGCTCGGAGACGACGCCCACGACCGACTCGGTCGTCCCGACGGCGAGTGCGCCCGCCTCGACCGCGGCCAACTTCTGGGCGACTTCGTCGAGCCGGGCGTCGGGGGAGATGCGGGCGACAGCTCGCGTCATCATCGTCTTGATCGCGGCCTCGGGGCCGATCGCCCCGGGCTCGGAGGGTTGCGCTGACATAGGGGCATCCTCGCTCGGCCCGTTGATCGCCGAACAGGGTCACAATACCCGATCGCCCCGGATGCGGGGCCGCAACCGGGCACCACGAGCGGATCCCGCCGGGCTCGAGCCGATGAGCCCTCAGGTCGTGTCGACGGACTCGAGGTTCACCCGACCCCGCGGGCCAGGTCGTGCGTCGTGCTCGGTCAGCGAACGCTTCGCGACCACCGTCGCCCGGTACGGCCACGTGGCGCACGTGGTACTTCAGATCGAAGTCACTCGAGAGATCGAAGTCACTCGAGCCCCCAGTACGGTCGGTCCAAGCCCAGTGGCATTTCGACCAGCTTCTGGGTGAGCGGCGCCGCCCGAGCCTGTGTACTACAGAAACCACGCTGGCTCGTAACACTTCGTCAAGCTGTCCGGTCTCCCCGGTCGCGTTGGTTGCGATCCACCTATCCCAGGGCTCGCTCTGCTGCGGAAGTAACCTACGCCAATAAGCAGCTAACGTACATCATCTCCCGTATACAACGGGCGATAGAGGTGTTGCTGGAGCACCAAGGTTGTGACATCCGACACAGGAGGTTGCGTAATCGTTCCGTAATGTTGTTATCGTCCCTGCCGATAGACCGAACTGGTCGGGACCGTGTGCCCGATTTCAGATTGTGACTCACCGGTGGCGGAGCCGGTGTGAAGCAAGGGAGTGACCCTCGAGTGCGAGTTGACCTGCGACCACCACTGAGTTCGACGCGGCCTACCCGAGGGGCGCTGGTGGCGACGTTGTTCGCCATCGTCACCGTTGCCCTGGTCTCTGCCTTCGGCCTCCTTCCCGATACGGCCGACGTGACTGCGATCGATGCGGGCGGCGATTCCGACGACGAAGCCGACGCCGATCAAGCCAGCGCCGGCCCGATCGACGGCCCCGAAGACGATGGCGCCGCCGACACACTCGACGATGCCCTCGCAGCACGCCCGCGGAGCACGGCAACCACCGAGCAGCCCCCGGAACCGGTCAGCCAACCGATGCGCTACGAGCTTGCGCTGAGTGAGCTGGCCATTCACGACGCCGTCAACGGCGGTCGATCCGACGACGAGCCGGAGGAAGCCCCTTCTTCGCCGACGACGTCGGCACCGGCGACGACCGCGATCCCTTCGACCACTGCGGCCCCCAACCCGTCGTCGGAGACCAGCGCGCCAGCGGAGGAGCCAACGACCACGATGGCCGACGGGACCGACACCAGTGATTCGACGGGCACCACCGAGACGACCGTCCCCGGCGACACGACGAGCTCCGAGGTCACCGAAACCACGGCAGCAGCGACCGCGACCACCGCTCATCCCGATGGCTTCGTCGACGCAGGCCACGGCGTGTTCGTCCCAGTGGTCCTGCTCGACATCCGCTACTGCGAGTCCCGCGACAACTACACGGCGGCCAACCCGTCGTCGTCGGCCCGCGGTGCCTACCAGTTCCTCACCGGGAGCTGGGAGTCCTACGGCCACGCCGCCCGCTACGGCGTCGCCCAGGCCCACCTGGCCACGCCGGCCCAGCAGGACGAGGCGGCGCTGATCACCTGGCAGCGGGACGGCACCCGACCCTGGAACGCCAGCAGTTACTGCTGGAGCTGAGCGGGATTAGCGGACACCGCTTGATGCGGTTGTTCGTCGAGGGTCGCTCAGGCCTCGCCGACATTGCCAGTGTCGTCAACAGTGTCGTCGACAGTGTCCTCGACGGTGTCGTCGGCTCCGCTGTCGCCTCGTCTCGCTGCCTTCTTCATTGCGTCGCCGACTTCGGTGCTGACCGTCGAGAAGGTGTCGGCCAGCGCGTCCTTGAGGAGTGAGCCCATGTCCTTCATGTCGGCCCGAACGGCCGGGTCCTTGGCTGCAGCCCCCAGTGACTCGAAGGCGTCCTGCAGGCGGCGACCGAGATCCTCGATGACCGCCTTGGTCTCTCCCGGCTCGGCGGATTCGTCGGTGTCGTCGCGCTCCTGCTCGATGTGGAGCTTGAGCTTGAGGCCGAGGGCTTCGGCCTTGCTGGCGAGGTTCTTCCACGGTTCCTGTACATCGGCCATCTGATGCCCTTCCGTTCATGACGCTGACGTCTCGACCGTAGCGGTCGCGTCCCCGTTCTCATTCGCGGTCTCCTGCAGCATTTATGCAGGCGAAACAATGCCGAAACACGGGCTCACTACGGTCGGGCCATGGAGGTGGAACTCGTCCCGTGGCCTGCCGAGGAGCGCCGCAGATGCGAGCTGCGGGCGAGCAGCCGTCCCCGCGTCCTGCTCGTCGACGGTGGTGAGCCCGCCCCGATCACCGTCGATCCCATGGAGGACTGGATCCGGTCGCCGGCCGACGAGCGCGACCTCCAAGCCAGAGTCGAGACGCTCAGGCAGCGCATGGCCGTCGAGCCGAGAATCGACGGCGACGGTGTGCTCCGCGTCGGTAGCTCCTGGGTCGCCCTCCCGCCGATCGAGGCCCGACTCGTCGAGCTGCTGCTGTCGAAGTTCGCCAAGGTGGTCGGTCGGAACGAGCGCCTC
>JAOTYQ010000843.1 GCA_029861725.1 Acidimicrobiia bacterium
CGGTGATCTCGGTGTCGACGACCTCGACCGGCACGCCCTCGCTCAGCTGCTCGAGGCCGGCCTCGAGCAAGGCGAGGTACTGGGGGTTGGGGGAGCGGGCGTCGAGCTGAACGGTGCCGTCGACGATTCGGATCGTGCCGTCGGTGATGGTGGGGAGCAAACCGATGAGGCGGGGGCTGACCGCCAGCCAGGGCGCGGCGTCGAGCGACTCGTCGACTTCGACATCGGACTCGACGAACGGCGCGTAGGACAGCTCGGCGGCCTGGAGCACCGCATCGGCCGTCTCCTGGTCCGGCACTCGACCGGTGAGCTTGAACAGGCCCGGTCCGGGGCCTGCGTCGAGGTTGAGGGTCGCCTCGACGAAGGCGCCGTCCGGCAGCTCGTCGGCTCCCGGCAGCACCGAGCCCTCGTTGTCGGCGGCGGTCGTGGTTTCCGTTGCGCTCTCGGCGTCGGAGCCGGCCGTCGTCTCCGAGCCGTCGGAGGCGGTGGCGGCAGGGGCCGTGGATGCGGTCTCGTCGACCGAGTCGCCGCTCGCATCGTTGCGATCGAGGCGATCGGCCGAGAACACGAAGGCCGTGAAGCCGAGCGCGAAGAGACCGACGGCGACGATCCCGATCACGAGCGGGTGCCGAGCCCAGTCTCTGCTGTACCCCCCGTCGATGTACTCGACTTCGTCGAGGTCGCTTTGTTGCATCATCACCTCGTTACCCTTTAGCAACAAGCGAGTATATGCAGTCTCGGTTCGCATCGCGATCCCGAGTGAGGATGCACGTTGGACGAGATGGAAATGTTGCCCGAGTGGGCAGGACGCAAGAGCGGATCCGCCCAGTCACCCGCCCCGGAGCGGTGGGCGCCGCCCCGGATGCCCGAAGACGAGCCCGCACGGGGCGCAGACGGCGGCCCGGAGGACGGGTTCATCGTCCTGGAGCCCGAGGAAGAGCCGCCAGCGGAGACGACTGCCGAGCCGCTGCCCGGTACCGACGACGCCGAGGACGATCTCCTGGCGGAGGGTCGGCCGGAGCCGGCTCGGGGCTCGCGACGATGGTTGGCGCTCGTCGCTGTCGTGTCGGTGATCGCCGGCCTCGCTGCCGGGTACATCTACTTACTGCTGACGGGCTAGCGAGGCGAGCGGTGGGGGACCGATTCGGGCGTGGTCTTCGCATGGGCAGGCGGCCGGTGGCTGCGCTGATGGCGGTGGCCCTCGTCGCCGTTGCTTGCTCCGACGAGCCGCGGTTGTCACCACAGGCCGATCGCGAGCACGACGTGCTCGCCACCCGTGAGCCTCAGCTGTTCGCGTCGGGCACGGTGATGGGCGGTCCCGATCACGGCATCCCGATCGAGTGGGATCTGGAGGAGATCGTCGGCTTCACCCACGCGGTGTCACTGACGGCGGCGACGCCGACGACCGTGAGCGTCAGGAGTGCCACACGTCAGGGGGTAGAGGATCCCGTGTGGCTGGTGGGAGCGACGCTCATCGACGATGGACCGGGAATCGTCTTCGGCGGCGCCGACGGCGGGGTCGATTCGGTCGTCTTGGTCAACGGTGACGGCGATCAGCTGCTCCTCGAGCTGATCCGGGTACCCGAGCTTGACTGGTACGTGGCGATAGAGCAGTTGCCCGCCGGTTGGTCGAGCGGAGTCGATGCCGGCGTCGAGGTGGTCGCCCTCCGAGCCGGGGTCGAGGTGGCCCGGGAGGAACTGGTCGGCCTGGCCGAGTGAGCCCGATGGCGCTCACGGTGTGTCGCCCTCCGTGTACCGCTCTCCGCCCTTTTGCTCAGGAGGTCACCGTGATCGTGACCCGGGCGGTGGCGCAGAGGTCGCTGACATTGCAGATCACGTATTCGAGCGTGTCGGTCCCGCTGACGTCCTTCTCGGCCTTGTAGCGGATGTGGTCGCCCTTGACCTCGACGTCCTTCGCGAATTTGGGAGCGCTCACGATCTGCAAGGTCGAGAGGTCGAGCGGTGCGCCGCCGTCGGCATCGTTGGCGAGGACGAAGATCCTGGTGTCCTCGTCGTCCTCGACCTCGATAGTGTCGGCCGCGGCGCTCGGGTAGGCGGTCAGGTCGAGCGAGGTCGCCGTGGTCACCGTCGTCGGGGCGGCCGGAGCGGGGAGCGGCGTCCCTGCAGGCTCGACGGGCTCGGTGGCAGGCTGGGGAGTGGCGGCCTGCTGGACGGAATCGGTGCCCGGTGTCGCCGTTGCCGGTGCCGCCTCGGTCGCGGTCGGCGGGTCGATCCGAATGCTCATCGCCAGCGCGATCACCGCGAGGGCGGCGAGCACGAGCAGCGCGGCCAAGGCGATCCGAAGCAGGTCCTCCGGACCGAGCCGGCG
>JAOTYQ010000218.1 GCA_029861725.1 Acidimicrobiia bacterium
ATCGAGCTCGGCCGCGATTCGCAGCGCCTCCACGTGAGCCCAGGCGAACATCCCGAAACCGGTTCCGTACAGGCCGACCGAGGTGTCGATGCCGGCAGCGTCGAGCGTTTCGTTGAGGAACTTGATAAACGGCTCGTCGGCATACTGGGGATCGGTCGTGGCCTTGATGCCACCACCGACGATGTTCCAGCCATCGGCAGCGTCACCGGCGGGGATCATGTAGGCGTTGGGATCCTTGCAGACCGACGGGGCGAACAGCACCGTCCCGTCCGTCGTCAGACCTGAGTTACCGGCCTCCTGCACGGCGAGCAGGCACGGGTTACCAGCGGTCATCGAGATGAAGACGTCCGGATCGCCGGCGGCGATGGTGGTCATCTCGTTGGTCACTGTCGGTGCTGCCGGATCGTGGGGAACGGCCTGGAACTCCGAGACGACGTCGGGGTTCTGTTCAGCCCACTTCTCGAAGCCGTCCTGATAGGCGAGACCGAAGTCGTTGTCCATCACGAGACCGGCAACCTTCACCGGCAGCTGGTCGGCCATGTTTTCCTTGATCCAGTTGCCCCAGAGGATCGCCTCGGTGGAATACGACATCTGCAGACCGGCGGTAAACGGATGGTTCTCCGGGTCGCCCCAGGCGGGGTGACCGGTCATCACGAACGGCTGCGGGATGCAGTTCGAGTTCAGGGTGTCGTAGGTGGCCAACGTGTTCGGCGAGCCGAGGGTGGTGATGAAGAACGGCTTGTCCGACTGGATCAGCTCGTCGACCAGCTCGATCGTCTGGGTGGCGACGTAGCCGTCATCCTTGACGATCAGCTCGAGCGGCAGGCCGCCAATGCCACCGTGGACGTCGTTGACGTAGTTGAAGTAGGTCTCCATGCCCTGGGCGATATTCCCGTAGGCAGCCAGGTTGCCGGAGAGGGCCGTGGTGTGACCGATCTTGATCGAGCCTTCGAGACCCTGCGTGTCACTCCAGTCGGAGGGGCAGGTGCTCATATCGACTTCGAAGCCGCCGGGGCCCCGCAAGATGTTGTCGTCACCGACGCCGTAGTCACCGGAGTTCAGTTCGGCAACGACGGCAGCTCGGGCGTCGGCCCACTGGGCTTCCAGCTCCTCGATGCTGCCGGCCGCAGCCGTTTCCTCCTCGGCCTCACCCTCGGCCACGGTGGTGGTGCTGGCGAGTGCTTCTTCGGCCGCCTCGTTGTCGATCCCGCCGCCGGCGAGCTCCGTTTCGGTTTCCTCGCCGCCCTCTGCAGAGTCGTCGTCGTCACCGCCGCCGCAAGCCGATGCGACCAGCGCCATCGCGAACAGCAAACTTAATATCTTGGTCAGTCTTGACATGAGTTTGGTTCTCCTCTCGCCGAGCCCACCGGTTGAGGGGACTCAGATCCTTGTTTACGATTTCGTAAAATCCTGTAGAAATCAGGTCACCCGGTGCGGACCACGACGAAACGTGCCCCTCAGCCCGTCAAACGGCAGGTTCGGGTACGACGTCGTCGACGAGATCATCGCCGGCCGACGCCGATGGCAGAACTCCCGCCGGGGGCTGGGGAATGACCCTCACGAGCCTAGCCTTCATCTGCTTCATGAAGCCGACAACCCCCCCTGGGGCGAAGAAAGTCACCAGAATGAGAATCAGGCCGAACAGGGCTTGCGACAGGATGTCCAGCCCGAGGTTGCGGGTGAACTCGCCGACGAACACCCACACGAGCGAGCCGACGATCGCTCCCTCCAAGGTGGCGACGCCACCGATGACCAGGCCGACGAGCAGCGGGATAGCGAGCGGGGCGAAGCCGAAGTCCTGCTCGCCGACGAACGCCGAGTTCATGGCCCACATCACACCGGCGAGACCGCCAAGGGCGGCCGAGACGCCAAAGGTCAGCGTCTTGTACAGGGGCAGGTTGATCCCGCTCACCGCAGCGCCGGTCTCGTTGTCACGGATGGCGATGATCGCCCGGCCGGGGCGGCTCTTGATGAGGTTCCTGGTGGTCCAGAACGCCAGCGCGGAGAGGCCGGCGATGATGAAGTACTTGTAGATCGCCTGCTGATCCGGTGTGTCATCGATCCCCAGGATGCTCTGCACCCAGCTCGGGGCGACGATCTTCTCATCGATGTTGCGCCCGTTCACGCCGCCCGTCCGGTCAGCGATGCCCCACTTGTCCAGCTTGGCCAGGGTCGGGAACACCGCAGCGAACGCAACGGTCAACAAGGCCAGATAGAGCCCCTTGATCCTCAGCGCCGGTATGCCGACGAGGACACCGACAACGAAGGTCGCCCCCATAGAAATGGGGATCGTCATCCAGTAGTCCCAGCCGTGATCCATGATCAGGCTCGTGGTGACGAAGGCCCCGATACCGATGAACGCGCTCTGTGCGAGCGCAATCAAGCCCGAGTACCCGATCACCAGGTTCAATCCCAGGATCGCAACGGCCAGGTACAACGCACGGTTCATCCGGCCGACCTGGAACTCGCCGAACATCGCAGTCAGGATGTACGGCAAGGCGATCGCGAACAGGATGAACAGTCCCCACGTCACGATCAAATAGTTCCGATGTTCCCTGCTGCCCTGCTTGAGGGTGAGCATCGCCCCGCTGTTCATTCGGTGGCCCCTTTCCGTTCGCTGCTACTACTGCGGCCCGTGGTCGTCTCGTCGCTCGCCATCAGACCCGCTCCACTCTGGCTGTGCCGAAGAGCCCAGACGGCTTGAACCAGAGCACGGTGAGGATGCACAGGAACGCGACGGCCAGGCTCAAGATGATGAACGCCGGGTCGTAGTCGCCCAGGTAGCCGACGAGGATGCTCTGGATCAGGCCAATGGTGATACCGCCGACGACGGCCCCGATCAGGGAGTCCAACCCACCGACCGTGGCGGCGGCGAACGAGAAGATCAGCAGCGTAGCCATCATGTTCGGCTGCAGGAACAACTTCGGCGCTACCAGCGAGCCGCCCAGCGTGCCGAACGCCGCAGCCAGTGCCCACCCGAACATCAGCGTTCTGCCAACCCGTACGCCGACGAGCCGAGCCGACTCGGTATTGGATGACACCGCCCGGAACGCGAGCCCGGCCTTCGTCTTGGTCAGGATGAACCAGAGCGCGAGCAACATCAGCCCCATCACGGCCCACGTCCCGATGACGGTGTGGCGAAGGCGGGCGCCGCCGATCGAAACGAAGTCATCGGTCCCGCTGGCGAACATGCTCGGGAATGGACGAGGGTTGAAGTTCCACAGGTAGCCAGCGACCGAGTTGAGGATGAGGAAGAGCCCCAGGGTGATCAGCACGACCGGTAGGTGGTCGGTTGGATCGAACGGGCGTATCAGCACCCGTTCTATCGCCGCTCCCGTTGCCGCACTGATCGCCATCGCAACGAAGATCGCGGCCAGGAGCCCGAAAGGCAGGAAGCCGACCTCCCAGCTGGCCCAGCCCAACGTATACGAGAGCGCTGCATCGTCGGGCTCCACCGCCAGTATGTAGGCGATGAAGGTGCCGAACATCGCGAGCTCGCCCTGCGCGAAGTTGACCAAGGTCGTGGCCTTGAAGATGAGCACCAGCGCGACCGCCACTACGGCGTAGACGGCCCCGTTGTCGAGCCCGTCGAAGAGTCGCTGGAGGAAGAGTTGCACGTCGGGTTCCCCTTTTCGATTACGTGACGTTGTGTAGTGGACGAAGGAGGGTCCGGTCGGACCCAGCGGGAGGGCTAGGCCCCGAGGTATGCCTCTTGAACAGCGCTGTCGTTCTTGAGATCGTCAGGCGTGCCTTCGAGAACGATGTGGCCAGCCTCGAGGACGTAGCCGTGCGTGGCTAGGTCGAGCGCCAGGTTGGCGTTCTGCTCGACGACCAGCATGGTCACGCCGGACTCTTTGTTGAGCTCGGTGAACGTGGAGAACAGATCCTCGATGATCAGCGGTGCCAGACCGAGCGACGGCTCATCGAGCAGAAGTAGCCGCGGCCGGGACATCAGCGCCCGTGCGACGGCCAGCATCTGCTGCTCGCCGCCGCTGAGTGAACCGGCGAGCTGTTCCTTGCGCTCCCCCAACCGGGGAAACATGGTGAACCACCGGTCGAGGTCGTCATCGAGCGAATCGCTGCGAACGTAGCCCCCGATCTCCAGGTTGTCGATCACCGACAACTCAGGGAACGTGCCCCGCCCCTGGGGGACATGGGCCAAGCCGAGGTTCACGATGTCGGCGGTGTTCTTCCGAGAGATGTCTTCGCCTCCGAAGACCACCGTGCCCGACGAGGTAACCATGTTGCAGACGGCCCGGAGGGTCGTGGTCTTGCCAGCGCCGTTGGCGCCGAGGATCACCGACACCTCTCCTTCCGGGACCTCGAAGTCGAGGCCTCGGAGCACTTCGACCGCCCCGTAGCGAGCGTGTAGGTTCTCGACCTTGAGCATCAACGGCTTGACGCCGTCGCCCGATCCGTTGCCGCTCGTCGTGTCAGTATCGGTCATGTTGCGGAGCTCCCGAGGTAGGCCTCGATCACCGATGGATCTTCACGGACCGTCGACGGCGGACCCTCGGCGATCTTCTTGCCGAAGTTCAGAACGACGACCTTCTCCGAGATCCCCATCACCATGCGCATGTGGTGCTCGACCAGCAGCACCGTGAGGTTGTGATCGTCCCGGAGCTTACGAATCGCCTCCGCTAGCTCATCGACCTCGCTGTGGGTAAGACCCGACGCTGGCTCGTCGAGCATGAGGAGGCGAGGCTCACCGATCAAGGCTCGGGCGAGCTCGATGCGTTTCAGTGTGCCGAACGGCAACCCGGCTGCCGGATGGAAGGCGTGCTCCTCGAGACCAAGCTCTTCCAGGGCCTTCCAGGCACGGACCTTGCTCTCCTCCTCCTCGCCTCGGGTGCCGAGTCTGAGCGCCGAGGTGACGAAGTTCGCCTTCGTGCTGGTGTGGTCGCCCACCATCACGTTCTGCAGAACGGTCATGCCCGGCCACAGCGCCAGGTTCTGGAACGTCCGGTAGACGCCCTTCTGTGAGATGGCGTGCGGCGCGAGACTCAGCAAGTCGATGTTGTCGAAGGTGACCGAGCCCTCGGTGGGGTCGTAGATCCGGCTGACGACGTTGAACAGCGTGGTCTTGCCGGCACCGTTCGGACCGATCAGCGCACAGATCTCGCCCTCGTCGATCTCGAACGACAGTCGATCCAGGGCCGTGATTCCACCGAACTTCACTGTGATGTCCTCGACATCGAGCAAAGACACGTAGTTGACCTCCCCCTGCTTCCTTCGGTTAGACGAAATGGATGTCCCAGTAGCACACGGACGGTAGACAGAATCGCCCCACCACGTCAAAGTCAGCCTCTGGGCTTGTGTACCGCCAGCCCCCCTACCTGGGGAGATGGTGTTGCCATTGTCACACCTCAGGTCGAGGACGGAGTGTCAGTTCCGTTCCGTTTCCACGACAGCGCGGTGGCAGACGCAGCCACTCGGGGACACCTGCCCATCGCCCGCGGTCCGCTGTATATATATAGGTCCCATCTACCGTCGGTCCGCCGCCGGACGGTTTCGTCGGCTTGCCGGGCGGGCACTACCGTCGACCTCGTGACCGACAGCACCAATACCCAAGCCTCGACCAGCGCCCAGTCGTCCCCGAAAGCGCGGTGCCTCGCCCCGACCGAGTTCCTCGACTACGACGATCCCGCCGTCCGCCACTTCGCCGAGTCGACTGTCGGCGGAAGTGCTACCGAGCGCGACCGAGCCGTCCGGCTCTTCTATGCCGTGCGCGACGGTTACTGGTACGACCCGTACTCCTCCGACCGAGACCGCCAGGCCTTTCGGGCCAGCAACATCGTCGACGGTGAGCGATCGTGGTGCGTGCCGAAGTCGATCCTCCTCACCGCCGCGGCCCGGGCGGTCGACGTCCCCGCCCGACTCGGGTTCGCCGACGTCCGCAACCATCTCCAGAGCGAGCAGCTGAAGGCCAAGATGGGAACCGACCTGTTCGCCTTCCACGGGTACAGCGAGTTCCTCCTCGACGGCACGTGGGTGAAGGCCTCGGCAGCGTTCAACGTCGAGCTGTGCCAACGCTTCGGCACCAAGGTCCTCGAATTCGACGGGACGACCGACGCATTGCTGCACCCGTTCGACGACGCCGGCAACCGTCACATGGAGTACATCACGGACCGGGGCTCGTTCGACGACTTCCCCTACGAGGAGATGCTGGCCACCTTCGACGAGGTGTACGGGTCGGACGGGCTGGGTGGAGCGAGCGCCGACCAGGCCTTCGAACCGCCATCGACCTGACGAAGCCAACCCACAACAACCAGGTTGTGGGTTGGCCGGTTTGGCCTACGATCTGACCATGGACCTCGACCGGTTCCTCGAGGCACATGATCGGCTCGGGCCGGTGGTCCACATCGCGACCATCACCGGTGACGGTCGCCCACACGTCACTCCGATCCGCGTGTCGTGGCACGACGGGTTCCTCTACGCGGTGGTCGGGCTCCACGGGACCAAGGCCCGGAACCTGCGACGGTTACCGCGGGTCTGTTTGCACTACCAGGTGGGGCCAGACACGCACTGGGACGGCCTCATGGTCTGGGGCCTCGGTGCCGTCCTCGGCAGCGTGGCCGACAAGGTGCAGCTCTGGCCGAACGTCTTCGCCGCCGACCTCGAGCGACAGTACCCGGACGGTCCGGAAAGCGCGCACGACATCGGCTTCCTCAGGGTGACGGTCCAGCGAGCCGTGCTGCTGCACGACGGCGGCGATCGCGACGAGTGGAGGCCCGACCCGGTCCGGGTCAGTTCCTGATCGGAACCGGGCCGCCGCCCGCCGCCCGGAGCGTCAACGCAGGTAGACGCGAAGCCCTGCGACCGACACCTCGTCGTCGCTGACGTAGCAGTCGCGGGCTCGAGCGCCGGCGAGGATTGCTTCTCGATCGTTGGCGACGACGTCGATACCGCCAAGTCCCTCGCCACGACCGTCGGTGGCCTCGACGAACCGGAGAGTGGCGTTGTCGAGCTCTATCTGGGGGTGCCCGTCGGCCGACGCCGTCAGATCGATCTCAGCCATCGCCGACCACCGGTCGGCCAGCGGCTGCGGATCCGGGCTCTGGATCTCTGCTGCCGAAATCCCACCGACCTGGTCGGTCCGGACGTACGGCTCCCAGTTCTTGCCGGCCGGGTACCACGGTCCCCCGACCGCGTCGCCGCCTTCCATCGTCATCTGGTCCATCTCGAAGAAGGTGCCGCCGGTGTCGGCGGGATGGAGCTGGATCCCGTCGTGTCCCCCCTCGGGGTGGTTGAGATCCCAGGCGATGCGTATACCGAGCTCGGCCGCACGCTCACGACGGCGGGTGATGTCATCGACCTGGGTGATGAACATGTAGCCGGAGTCGCCGCCCCGACGGTCGATGTAGCGACCGCCAGCGGTTCCGTCCTCGATCGGGGTCACCACCTCGAGGAACTGCGTGCCGATCGGCCACAGCGTGTTCTTGAGGCCGAAGCGCTTCACCCCCGGATCGGTGAAGCAGGCCTCCACCCCGAGTACGGTCCCGATATCGAGGGCCGACCTGCGAAGGTCTTCGGTGACGACGGCGATCTGGCGGAGGCGTATCCACATCGCCGTGAGCCTAGATCGAAACTCACGGCGCCTCCAGGTCCACCGATTCGGCGGATCCGAGCGGGGAGAGTACGGTCGCCACGGTGACCGATCGTGCGCCCACCGGCTCCCTCACCGGACGGTCGAGCGGCCAGGTCGCAGCAAACATCGCCGATGCCGACCACGATGGCGCCGGCGGTCGAGGAGACCGGACGGTACTGACCCTCGGCATGGTCGCCCTGGTGGCATTGCTCATCGGCGCGAACTACTCCGTGATGCAGCTCGCACTGAGGCACACGACTCCCCTGGTGCTCACCGGCCTGCGGTTGGCGATCGGGGGCTCGGCCCTGCTGGCCTACACGCGCTGGCGCGGCGAGTCCCTCCCCCGCGACCCTCGGGTTCTGGCTGGCATCTTCGGGGTCTCGATCTGCGTCACGACCATATCGAGCATGACGCTGGTGACCGGGGTGAGCCTCGTGCCGGCCGGCGTCGCCGCGTTGCTGTCAAGCCTCGTGCCGGTGTGGACAGCGGTGCTGGCGTTCGGGTTGCTCAACGAGCAGCTCGGACGGTCGGGCGGCGTCGGCGTGGCCGTCGGCCTGGCCGGTGCCGTCGTGCTCTCCTCACCGGCGATCGAGGGCGACACCAGCATGGCCGGCGTCGCGATCCTCACGATCAGCGGCATCGCGTGGGCAGCCGGCATCGTTCTGCTCCGATGGTGGGACTTCGGCGGTGTCTCGCCGGTGATGATCACCACCGTCCAGTTGCTCATGTCGACCGTCGTCGTCATCCCCATCGCGCTCGTCGTCGAGGGCACGGGCTCGACCGACTTCAGTATCGACCTGCTCCTCCCGTTGCTCTATGCCGCCATCCCATCGCTCGCCGTGACGTTCGCCCTGATGGCCAAGGTCACCGTCGAAGCGTCGGCCACTCAGGCCTCGTCGGTTGCCTACCTCACCCCGGTCTTCGGGGTCTTGTTCGCCTGGATCATTCGGGACAACACGCTGTCTCTGCCCGAGTGGGTGGGCGGCGGCCTGCTCGTCGTCGGCGTGATGCTCGTCACCGGCGCCCGCCCGGCCATCTCCTGATGGCGCGCCGATCCCGGTCGCAGGATCAGCCGTTCCTGATGCGGCCTAGTGCCGCGTCAGGG